>JAGXIE010000184.1 GCA_024635765.1 Flavobacteriaceae bacterium
CACCTCGACTCCGCTCGGCATAAACTTCTCGCCCAAATTGATTTCATTTCAAACAAAAATCCCAACTATTTACATAATCGGGACTTCAAATTTAGTTGGCCTACTAGGGCTCGAACCTAGACTCTCCTGGACCAAAACCAGGCGTGTTGCCAGTTACACCATAGGCCAATCTCTAAATGAGGATGCAAATTTAGTACAAAGTTTGATTTGCACAAACATTTTTTAAATAAAATAATGCCATTTACTTAACGTTTACTTAAAAATCGAGCGACCTTGTTTTTTTATTCTTAAATTCGCCACATCTTACAAACATCTGATTTTTATGACCGAATTCAACTTTAAAAAGTGGAATACCATCACAGGATGGATCGTTTTTGCCATTTCTCTTATAGTCTATAGTTTGACTATCGAGCCAACTGTAAGCTTTTGGGATGCTGGAGAATATATACTAACCTCTTCAAAATTGCAAGTGGGACATCCACCAGGAGCGCCACTATTCCAAATGTTGGGAGCATTCTTCTCGATGTTTGCTTTAGAAGCGTCTCAAATAGGAATGATGCTCAATATGATGAGTGCTGTAGCGAGTGCGTTTACAATCTTATTTATGTTTTGGACGATCACCATATTATTGAAAAAATTAGCCGTCGTAGCTAACCCAAGGCAAGAAGATGATTATGATGCATCAAATGCGTATCTATCAAAATATCAATACATTGCTATATTAGGAAGTGGGATCGTAGGAAGTTTAGCATTTACATTTACTGATTCCTTTTGGTTCAATGCAGTTGAGACGGAGGTTTACGCTATGGCCACATTAATTATGGCTGTTTTATTTTATCTATCACTCCGATGGGAACAGGACATGGACAAACCCAGAGGTAACCGTTGGTTGATTTTAATAGCCTTCGTGATAGGCCTGTCATTCGGTGTTCACTTTATGGGATTGTTAACCATTCCTGCCATAGGTCTTATTTATTATTTCAAAAACTATAAAACGATAACCGTAAAAAATTTCATTATCGCAAATGTTGTTTCTGCAGCAATCCTTCTATTTATCTTCAAACTTTTACTGCCAAATGCTTTGAAAATTTTCAGTATTTCGGAAATATTCTTTGTTAATACGTTTGGTCTTCCCTTTAATTCAGGAACTATTATTGCCGGATTAATTGTTATTGGACTTTTTTACTACGGACTGACTTACACTAGAAAAAAGGGGTTCGTAAACGCGAACACTTTGATTTTATGCTTTATTTTCATCTTTGTTGGTTTCTCCTCGTGGGTAATGTTACCGATCAGAGCAAATGCCAATGTTGTTATTAACGAGAACAATCCTTCAAGTGCTCGTGAACTTTTAGCGTATTACAATCTGGAGCAATACCCAGAAACCCACTTGTTTTATGGTCCTCTGTTCACGGAAGTTTATACTGGTTTAGATGAAAATGAGCCTTATGTGGATGACAAGCCTAAATATGAAAAAGACGAAAAAGCAGGTCGATACATAATTGTAAATGATTATAAAAATGCCAAGCAGAACTACAATTCAAGTCATGCTCAAGTTCTTCCTAGAATGTGGAGTTCAGAAAATGCTGAAAACTATATGATGTTTACGGGTTTATTGGACTTCTCCATCAAACCTGAATATCAAATGCAAAATGAATTGCGTGCTATTATAGGTGAATTTAGGCAAAATGTATCTGAAGGAAAAGTAGATTATGAAGATTACAATACGTTCTTGAAACAATTCGGACAATATCTAAACATTGAAAAACCATCTTTAATTCAGAATATCGGCTATATGTTTGAGTACCAGTTTGGATATATGTACTGGCGCTATTTTATGTGGAATTTCACTGGACGCCAAGATGATATCCAAGGGAAATATGATGACATGCACGGCAACTGGATCAGTGGAATCAACTTCATAGATGAATGGCATTTAGGTATGTCGCAAGACAATTTACCTAGCGATGTTAAAAATAACAAAGCTCGAAACACGTATTATTTCCTTCCATTGATTTTAGGGTTGATAGGATTATTTTTCTTATATCATAAAGACAAAAAGCAATTTTGGGTCTTACTGGTGTTTTTCCTAATGACAGGTCTTGCCATTCAGTTCTATACAAATGTTAGACCTTTTGAACCAAGGGAACGAGACTATTCTGTTGTTGGTTCTTTTTACGTTTTTGCTATCTGGATTGGGTTTGGTGTTTATGCCATCTTTGATGCTTTGAGAAAAAATATCAAATCTTCATTTTTGGCACCTGCCATCACTGTAGTTTGCTTGGCGTTGGTTCCAGGAATACTAGCTGCCAACAATTGGGACGACCACGACCGATCTAATAAAGAAACTGCACATTCCATGGCTGTTGCGTACCTAGAATCTTGTGCGCCGAACGCCATCTTATTCACTATTGGTGATAACGATAGTTTCCCACTGTGGTATGCGCAAGAAATTGAAGGCATTCGTCGTGACGTTCGCGTAGTGAATACAAGCTTATTTCAAACAGATTGGTACATTGATCAAATGAAACGCAAGGCTTATACAAGCGATCCAATTCCGTCACAACTGACGCACGACCAATATAAATATGGAACAAGAGATTATATTCCTTACAAGGGAATAACTCAAGACACATTAGACATTAAGGATTTTATGGATTTTATCATTAGTGACAATCCACGTACAAAGTTAAAATTTGTGATGCAACAAGAAGGCGATGATCCTAGTGTGTACCCAAGTCAAATGGTAAATGGCAATTATTTTCCAACGCGCAATGTGAGAATTCCAGTTAATAAAACTGAAGTTCTTAAAAATGGTATTGTCCAACAAAAAGATGCCGATAAAATTGTAGATGAAATCGTTATTGAAATCAAAGGAAGTGCACTATACAAAAATAGACTATTGATGTTGGATATCATTGCAAACAACAACTGGGAACGCCCAATCTATTTTACTGGTGGAAGTTTTGGTGAGGATGACTATATATGGATGAAGGATTATCTACAACTAGATGGATTATGCTATAAACTAGTACCAATTAAAACACCTGTTAATAGAGTAAATCCATTTGATATGGGCCGTGTGGACACTGATTTGATGTATGAAAAAGTTATGTCATGGGGCTGGGGCAATAGTGGAACTGATATCTACCATGATGTTGAAACTCGAAAAAATGGTATCACATATAGAGGGAATTTAGCACGATTGATTGAGCAGTTGATCAATGAAGATAAACTCGAAAAAGCAGAAAAAGTTGCTGATTTGGCAATGGAAAAAATGCCAGTTGATGACTTCGGATATTATACACTTCTGGAGCCTTATATTAGTGCTTATTACGAAATAGACAACAAAGAAAAAGGAAGAAAACTGTATAAGGATGTGACCAAAAAATATCAAGAGAACCTGACTTATTATAGTAGCTTAACTTTAGAGAATCAAACACGTTTATTAGATGAAATTGTGACTGATATCGAAAGATACCGTAGTTTAGTGGATATTCTAGTTGCCTACAATGACAAAGAGTTTGCAATGCAGGAAACCGAGAAATTTAATAATTATTTAAAGCTGTTCAGTCATTTTATGGGAGCAGATCCAAGAGAGAAAGCTCCGAGACAAGAGCAAGATTTTCCAGTTGACACGATTGATAGTATTTTAAATTCACAATAGAAGCGTTTTGAATTTCATTCCAGTTAAGACACCTACACTTGCCAAAAGATGGTTTTCGAGTTACGTTTGGGATATTAAAACAAAAGAAAACGTATTATATCTCACCTTCGATGATGGTCCAACACCATCTATTACTGAATGGACCCTAGATCTATTAAAGCAATACGATGCGAAAGCAACTTTTTTTTGCATTGGTAACAATATTGATAGGCATCCTCATATTTTCCAAAGGATCGTCAAAGAAGGACATGCAATCGGTAATCATACCTATAATCATCCAAGAGGTTGGAAAACCAAAACTGATGCTTACTGCTCTGAAGTTAAGAAAACCCAAAAAAGCATCAAATCAAACATCAAAAATATTGACTCAAATTCGGATTCATTAGGCAAAAATCTCTTTAGGCCACCTTATGGCCAAATCACGTCCGCACAAGGGAAAGTGTTGCGAAGATTAGGATTTAAAATTATTATGTGGGATGTTTTAGCCTTCGATTGGATGGATTCAGTTACAGAAGAAGAGTGTCTTCAAAATGTTATCTCAAAAGCAAAACGTGGCAGCATTATCGTTTTTCACGATAGCGTTAAAGCCTCAAAACGTATGCAATATGCATTGCCTAAAGTCCTAGATTATTTTTCCGAGAGAGGTTTTGAATTTAAACGTATTCCTGAATGATACCAATGAGGGTATTTGCGTCTTGTTCTCCACTATGGCGCCATTTCATTTCCCCGCTTTTGTAGATAATAAGAGTTGGTAAATTCTTTACGCGAAGTGCTTCTGCCAATTCCTTGTTTTTGTCAACGTCAATTTTTATCACTTTAGCCTTGTCACCAAGCGCAGCAGCGACATCACGTAACACAGGATGCATGGCTTTAGATTGTTCATTCCATTCAGTAAAAAAATCTAATAAAACTGGAATATCAACATCTATTAATTCCCCAAATTTTGACATATAGTAATTGTTTAAGTCAAATGTGTTATTACAAACCTACATATTTTTTTTCATATTCAGCTATATCGTGCCTAAATAGGTGGGTTTTACTGAATAATTACTTTAAGAATTTAGTGATTCTGAGCCCTTCTTAAGCTCAATAACTGTAATTTCTGGCCAGATACCCACGCGTCCAGGGTAACCCAAATAACCAAATCCTCGATTGACGTTGATATATTGACCTAGCTCCTTGTAAATACCTGCCCAATGCTTATATCTCCATTTAATTGGGCTCCATTTGATCCAGCCAGGTATTTCGATACCAAACTGCATACCATGTGTATGCCCACTTAAGGTTAGATGGTAATGATAGTCATCTTTTAGAACGACTTCATCCCAATGACTAGGATCATGACTCATTAGTATTTTAAAATCGTCTGGAGCTATATTTTCGGATGCTTTAGTAAGATCACCAGCTTTTTTAAAGCCTCCTTTGCCCCAATTCTCTACACCCACGATGGCAATCCGTTGACCATTTCTCTCGATAAATCGGCTTTCATTTAATAATAAATCAAAACCCATTTCCTTTTGAAGGAATTTTAAATCTTCCAAATTTTGAGCTTTTTCTGCCTGGCTGTTCCAGTCGATATAATCACCATAATCATGATTCCCCAATACCGAGTACACACCATCTTTTGCTTTCAATTCACTGAAGAGTTCTTTCCAAGGCAACATTTCAGAAGTTCTATTATTGACCAAATCACCAGTAAACAAAATCACATCACTCTGTTGTTCCTTAATTAAATTGACGGCATATTCGATTTTTTCACGGTTATCAAAACTGCCAGAATGGATATCACTGATTTGAGTCACCCGATAACCATCAAATGATTCCGGAAGATCTTCAAAATGCATTACATATTTTAAAACCTTAAAATTATATTTGCCTCGGTACATTCCGTATAGCAAAGAAGCAAAAGGAATAGTTGCAATACCTAAAGCAATACTGCTTATGAACGCTCTACGTGAAGGCACATGGAATTCTTGTTTTTGGCTGAAGAATTTCTCATTTAATCCTAGAAAAAAGCGGATAATGTCCTCACCAATCAAAAATGGAAGTAGGGCCAGATTAAATAGCATGAATGACAATAAAAATCCAAATGCGTAGCTCTTTGCTGGAGATAATACGCGCCCTTCAGTTGAAATGGTGAACTGAATAATAAAGTTACCAACGACCAATACTGCAACTCCAATAAAAAGATAATGTATCCAAGGGCTTTTAGAAACTGTTTTTATTGCTTGAAACCCATAGAAAGTAATGAAAAAGAGAATAATGGCAAAAATAATCCAACGCAGCATACAAGCAGTTTTCCTCAAAGATAAATGAATAAAACTGTTATTAAAATGTTACGATTAAATTTAACCATCCCTTAAGATTTACTATATTTCGGAAGCATTTAGAATAATCAAAATTAATGAAGCCAGTTATTTCAATTCTGTTTGTCTTTTTTTTAATGCTTAGTTGCAATAATAAGCCAAAAACTGAATCAGCAAAAAAAGATAAATCGCTAACTTCTTATGTGAATCCTTTTATTGGCACAGGTGGTCATGGACACACATATCCTGGAGCTACCATGCCATTTGGCATGATGCAATTAAGTCCAGATACCCGATTAGATGGTTGGGATGGTTGTTCTGGCTATCATTATAGTGATAACCATATTTACGGATTTTCCCACACACATTTAAGTGGTACTGGAGTCAGCGATTATGGTGACATTTTATTGATGCCTACTGACAGAGTGTTATTTAATAATGGTAGTGATGGAAAACGAGGTTATCGATCTAAATTTTCACATAATTCAGAAGTGGCAGAACCTGGCTTCTATAAAGTAAGATTAGACGATACCAGTATTGATGTTGAATTGACAGTTGCAACTCGGAGTGGCATTCATAAATACCAATATCCAACGGCACAAAATCAAATGTTGATTCTCGATTTATTGCATCGCGATGAATTGTTAAGTGGGAGCATCAAGCGAATTTCAGATACCGAATTATCAGGTCACAGGCATTCCAAAGCTTGGGCGAAACAACAAAAACTCTATTACTATATTAAATTTTCCCATCCGATCTCTGTAGATTTAGGAGCTTCAAAAAGTGAATACAAAAACAAAAAGGCCGCCTTTCAGTTCGATAATCCCAAAAATGAACCTGTTTACATTAAAATAGGCATCAGTCCAGTAGATGAAGAAGGAGCCAAGAATAATTTGAAAACCGAAATTGGTAACTTAACCTTTGATCAACTAAAAGAAAACGCACAGATCACTTGGGAAAAACAACTAGAAAAAATCGTTGTTGAGGGTAATAACAATGATTATAAAACCAATTTTTATACAGCATTATATCACACGATGATAGCTCCAAATATCTATCAAGATGTTGATGGACGTTATCGAGGTATGGATTTGAAAGTTCATGAAACCAAAAAATTTGAATACTACACCGTTTTCTCACTTTGGGATACTTATCGTGCAGCGCATCCTTTGTACACTATCATCGAACAAAAACGAACCAATGACTTTATCAATACGTTCATTTCAAAATATAAGGAAGGTGGCATTATGCCTATTTGGGATTTAAGTGGGAATTATACTGGATGCATGATTGGATATCACGCTGTACCTGTAATTGCAGATGCTTATATGAAAGGTATAAGAGGTTATGATGATGAAAAAGCTCTTGAAGCCATGAAGTTTTCTGCTACGCGAAATTGGTTGGGATTGAAGTCTTACAAGGAGTTTGGCTTCATCCCAGTTGAGGAGGAAAGTGAATCGGTCTCTAAAACGCTAGAATACGCTTATGATGACTGGACCATCGCGAAAATGGCAAATGCTATGGGAAAGGATGATGATGAGGAAACCTTTATGAAGCGCGCTCAATATTATAAAAATGTTTATGACCCAGAAACCAAATTCATGCGAGGCCGTTTTCGTAATACTTGGTTTGCACCTTTTGACCCTTATGAAGTGAATTTCAATTATACCGAAGCTAACGCTTGGCAATATAGTTTTTATGTACCACAGGATATATCAGGTTTAATGAAACTCATGGGTGGAAAGGATTCCTTGGACTTACGATTAGACAATTTATTCACAGCCAGAGATAGAACCTCGGGTCGCGATCAAGCTGATATCACAGGATTGATAGGTCAATATGCTCATGGCAACGAGCCAAGTCATCACATGGCGTACCTCTACAATTTTGTAAATAAGCCATATAAAACACAAGAGAAAGTACATCAAATTTTGACAACACTTTACAAAAATGCACCAGATGGTATCTCCGGTAATGAAGATTGCGGGCAAATGAGTGCTTGGTATGTCTTTAGCTCTATGGGGTTTTACCCTGTAACTCCAGCTTCCAATCAGTACATCATTGGAACTCCGTTATTCGATAAAACAACTATCAATTTAGAAAATGGAGAAAAATTCCACATTAAAGCTTATAATTTAAGCGATGAAAATAAATACATCGCTTATGCGAAATTAAACGGTCGAACCACTGACAAAACTTACATTTCACATGAAGATATTAATGAAGGTGGAACTTTAGAGTTATGGCTGGGAAATGAACCAAGTGAATGGGGAACCCAAGAAGGCGATGAACCAATCACCGAAATAGAGGAATACAAAATTGTCCCAGCGCCATTCATCGCCAAAGGCACCGTTGCTTTCCAGGAAGAAACTGAAGTGACCTTAAACAATGTAGATAATGAAGCAAGGACATTTTATACTTTGAATGATTCTACATATATCAAATATGATCAACCATTTAAGATAAAAGAACCCGCTTCATTAAAAGTATATTCTGAAAAGGACGATGAAAAGAGTTCAACTATAACAACCACCTTTTATAAAATTGATCCTCACGTCTCTATAGTTTTAAAAACAGATTACTCCAATCAGTACAATGGTGGTGGACAAAACGCCTTGATTGATGGGCTAAAAGGGACCAAAGATTTTAGAACAGGATCATGGCAAGGTTATCAAGATAAGGATGTAATTGCCATTGTGAATTTAGGAAGTGTAAAGCCGATTGATAATGTCTCTGTAAATTTTCTTCAAGACCAACGTTCATGGATATTTTATCCTACAGAAATACTTTGTTATATTTCTAGTGACAATAAAAATTATCAGTTGATTTCCAGTCAGAAAATAGATGCTGCAAAAGCATCGGAAGAAACAGCGATTAAAACACATCAATTTGATTTAAAAAACAAGAATGCACAATATGTAAAAATAGTAGCCAAAAAACTCGGTAAACTACCTAAATGGCATTTGGGCTCCCCATTGAATGGGCGCAGTTGGATTTTTGTAGATGAAATCAGTGTTCAGGCAAACAGTATGCGCTCTCCTGTCGAAAGCCAGTCAGATTAGGAAAAAAACATACATGTATTTGTGTAAAAACCTAAATCTTGAAACCTAAAAAAATTAGCTTCTAATATCTAACCTTCAAACATGACACAGCAAAAATCCTATCGCTCATCCTTTATTCTATTGACCTCGCTATTTTTTCTATGGGGTTTTATAACAGTGTTGGTTGACTCACTCATCCCTCGACTTCGCGAGCTGTTTACATTATCATACTTTCAAGCAGGGTTGGTTCAATTTGCGTTTTTTGGAGCTTACTTTTTACTTTCTATTCCGGCAAGTTATATCCTTTCGAAAATTGGTTATAAAAAAGGAATAATTCTCGGATTATGTACAATGGCATTGGGCTGTTTATTATTTTATCCTGCAGCGTCCTATAGGATATTTGGTGTTTTTATGTTGGCTTATTTTATTTTAGCTGGAGGCATGACTATTTTGCAAGTAGCTGCTAATCCGTATGTCGCTGTGTTGGGAACAGAAGATGGCGCATCAAGTAGACTAAATCTATCACAAGCATTTAACTCATTGGGAACTGCCATTGCACCTGCCGTGGGGGCATTGTTTATTTTGAGTGATAAAATTAAGACTGAAGTCGAAATCAATACCTTAGTGGGTGTTGCAAAAGATAATTATCTGGTATCAGAAGCCGCTGCTGTCCAGCGGCCATTTGTCGGTTTAGCTATTTTTATTTTTATCATTGCAGGTATCTTCTTTTTTGCAAAACTTCCAAAACTCATCAATGAAAAAACGGTTGGCAGTTACCGTGACGCACTTAAAAACAAAAACTTAATGTTAGGAGTTTTGGGCATCTTCGTATATGTAGGAGCTGAAGTTGCTATAGGTAGTTATCTCGTAAATTACTTTTTAGATATGAATTTAGTCCCATTGGTTAGGGAAAGTCCCACCATGATGAATATTGCAAATACAGTTGCTAAAGTTTTCAATAAATCATTGGAAGGCGCAGATGATAAAGCATTGTTGGGCATTTTTGTGATTTTCTATTGGTCTGGTGCCATGATCGGACGATTTGTTGGCTCATATCTTACCAAAATTATTAAACCTGGAACCGTTTTAGGAATTTTTGCCACTTTGGCCATTACATTAATTTTAATTTCAATGAACACTGTTGGATACGTTGCCATGTGGAGTATATTGGCTGTTGGTTTGTTCAATTCGATTATGTTTCCTACTATTTTTACATTGGCCATTGACGGATTGGGAGAATTAAAACCAAAAGCTTCAGGATTATTATGTACAGCTATTTTTGGTGGTGCCATCATCTCTCCTATTTACGGATTGTTAACCGATAACATCGGGTTTAAACTGGCATTCATTTTCGTCATTTTGTGTTACGGATATATTTTATGGTATGGCTTTAAAAATTCTCAAAAATCAGTTACAATATGAAGCGTAGAATCTTTTTAAAAAATGCGTCATTAACAGGCGTTGGTCTGGCAGTCGGAAGTACGTTATTGAATTGTGATGAGAAATACATGAAGAAAACATCCAAAGATGAGGCAATAATCGATTCTGGGAAGGCTTCATTACCTATGGTTATTGCTACTTGGGATGTCAAAAATGCCACAGCCAAAGCATGGGAGGTTCTTGAAGCTGGAGGAAATGCTTTAGACGCTGTAGAACAAGGCTGTAAAGTTGAAGAAGCTAATGAAAAAGGGCAATCCGTCGGAAAGGGTGGATTGCCAGATAGAGAAGGAAATGTGACGCTTGATGCTTGTATAATGGACAAACATGGTAATTGTGGTGCGGTCGTTTATCTTCAAAATATCGTTCATGCTGTTTCTGTTGCCAGAAAGGTGATGGAAGTGACACCACACGTGATGTTAGCAGGAAAAGGTGCCGAACAATTTGCATATGAACTGGGGTTCCCAAAAGAAAATTTGTTGACCGAACCATCGAAGAAAGCATGGAAAGCATGGAAAAAAACAAGCGAATACAACCCTATAATTAATATTGAAAATCACGATACCATAGGGATGTTGGCAATTGACAAAAACGGAGATCTATCTGGTGCTTGTACCACTAGTGGGCTTGCATTCAAAATGGCTGGACGTGTTGGTGACTCTCCAATTATTGGATCTGGCTTATTTGTGGATAATGAAATCGGGGCTTGTGTTGCCACAGGTTTAGGAGAAGAAGTCGTAAAGACTGTAGGTAGTTTTTTGGTTGTGGAATTAATGCGACAAGGCAAAACACCTCAAGAAGCTTGCGAAGAAGCCATAAGTAGAATTGTAAACAAACCTAACAGCGATTATAAAAATTTTCAAGTTGGGTATGTTGCATTAAATAAGCAAGGTGTTACAGGGAGTTATTCCATCCATGAATTTTTTAGTATGACCAAATATCAGGATGGTAAGAATGAAAATCTACCTTCAAATTTTTTTAATAAGTCATAAGTCTGATTGAAAATTACAATGACTTCAAGTTTCATGACATTTAGCGAATCAGGGCCAAAGTAATTGTTGAACATATGGGATTAAAATTCTGTCACCGCCTATGGAGTATCTATGGAGTATCTATAAAATATCTGTGGAAGTGACCTGGCCAAATATAACTCTACCAATATATTTATTGATTCAAAACCATTTCAGAGTCAAATCAATCAACTTCTGCTTAAAATTGGTATAAGGAGGATATAATAAATCGGTTGCACCAATTGTGTGTTGTTTCATTAAAGAGCGCCTATTTGAAAACGCCTCAAACCCAAAAAATCCATGTGACTTACCAATACCGCTATTATTACTTCCCCCGAAAGGCAAATTAGGATTCAAGAACTGGAGCAAATTATGATTCACACATCCAGTTCCAGCTCTTGTATTGTTCATAATATAATCGATGTTTTTTTTGTTTTTACTATAGATGTATAATGCCAGGGGTCTCTCTCTTGAATTAATATAATCAACAGTTTCATCAATTTTTGTGAAGGTTTTTACCGGAAGGATAGGGCCGAAAATTTCGTTTTGCATCAACTTGGAATCTTCCGGGACATCGAAAACCAATGTAGGCTCGATATAATTATCATCGGAATTGACATTTCCTCCAACAGCGATTTGGGTATGGTTTGATTTTGCTTCTTCTAAATAGGACGTTAATCTTTCAAAATGTTCTTTATTGACAATGCGACTATATGATTTTGAGTCTTCGGCTTTATCGGTGTAAAACTGATTTAAATTTTCTTTGAATAGTTTTGTAAACTCGTCTTTCAAATCTTCTTTGAGAAACACATAATCTGGTGCAATACAGGTTTGACCAGAATTTGTAAATTTTCCAAAGATCACCTTTTTAACTGCTTTTTCGAGGTTTGCTGTTTCGTCAATTATTGTTGGCGATTTCCCTCCCAATTCTAAAGTCACGGAAGTTAGGTGCTTGCTCGCTGCCTTCATTACTATTTTCCCGACAGATGGTGATCCTGTAAAAAAGATATGATTAAATGGCAATTTAAGTAATTCTTCCGAGGTCTCAACTTCACCTTCAATCAATGTAATTTCGTTTTCATCAAACAACTCACCAACAATTTTTGCCATCAATTTTGAAGCATTAGGAGTCATCTCCGATGGTTTAATAATCACGGTATTTCCAGCTGCAATTGCAGATACAAGTGGAACAAATGTCAAATTAATTGGAAAATTCCATGGTGAAATAATCAAACATACCCCTTTAGGTTCGTATTTGATATATGAGGAAGCGCCAAGTAACGCCAAAGGTGTATCGACTTTTTGAAGTTTCATCCAAGATTTTAGGTTTTGCTTGGTGAATTTGATCTCACTTATTACAGGATAGATTTCGGTTAAATCGGTTTCTAAATAAGGTTTTTTAAAATCATCGTACATCGCTTTTCGGATGTCTTCTTTGTAAGTAGTCTCTAAAGCCGCCTTTAAAGCATTCAACTTTTTAATGCGCTCCTTATAGGTGGTATTGCCTATTTTAAATTGGTTTGCACTTTGTCGATTGAATAGGTCATAGAACCTATTGTCCTTATAATTTGCCATTGGTCGTCAACGTATTTATTGGGCTCCAAGCCGTTTTTATGTATTTCATCGATTTTTTTCGTGTCAATTTTCACCTTACCGTTTATCGATGTTCTTTATCTAAAAAATTATTTTTAACGTAAGATGTGCCGTTTCTTTGTAATATAATTAAAAACAAATTTACGTTTTAGTCATGAAAAAAGTTTTAATCCTTATCATAATGATCGCTTTACCACTACTAACTATAGGGCAAACTGCTTCTTCTGAAACTGTTAAACAAGACAATTTAATCACTATTGATACTACTCAAATTCGACAAAACGAAACTACATTAGTTGCGAGGACTTCAGATAAAGTCGAAGTAACTCATTTAAGTTACAAAAAAAGTAACGATTTGATCAGTATAAAAGCTTACAGAAAAAGTCTTCAAATTAAAGTTAAGGAGATTAAGATCTGTTAATAAATTAAGAATAAGACGCTATTAATCAATATTTTTTTTAAGAGTGATTTTCAAAATTTGAAAATCACTCTTTTTATTTATTCGGAATGTCATCCGTTGTAAATCCATATAACTTATTTGCTTCTTCTTCTTTCAGCTTTTGAACCAGGTCTAATGCATCTGGAATCACATCACTACAAATAACAATCAAGGAGCCCTTCTTTGCATTCTTGATTGCAAAAGTTGCTGCTTCTTTTTCATTTGGGATGATCGTCGTTTTCTTATTTGGATCTTTCATTTTTATACCAGCATCCAACATGCCAATAAGTTCATCCTCTGTTTTTCCCCTTAAATTTTTATCTTGTCGAATAATAATTTCATCAAACATTTCTGCCGCCACACTTCCTATTTCATTGGTGTCTTCTTCACGTCTATCACCTACTCCTGCAATAATTCCAACTTTGACTGTTGCATCAATGTTTTCAATAAATTTCTGCAGAGCACGCATTCCGGCTGGATTGTGCGCATAGTCTAACAACACTTGAAAATCTTTAAACTGGAACAAATTCAATCGACCAGGTGTTTGAGCTGGTGATGGTATAAAGGTTTCCAATCCAATTTTGATTTCATCGATAGTAAACCCTCTGACATACGCGGTAATGACCGCGGGCAAAACATTCTGAATCATAAACGTTGCTCTCCCGCCATAGGTTAAAGGTACATTGACCGCTTTAATAACACGCAATTTCCATTCACCTCTACAAACTGTGATATATCCATTTTCATAAACCGCTGAAATACCTCCTAATTTTTGCATTGCCTTGATACGCGGATTGTTTTCATCCATGGAGAATAGAGCAACGTTGCAATTAACACTTCGTCTCATTTCATAGACCAAATCGTCATCCGCATTTAATATGGCATATCCATCTGGCAAAACTGTTTCGGGCACCACACCTTTTACTTTCGCCAATTGTTCAATGGTATGAATACCTTTCAAACCTAAATGATCTGCTGCCACATTCGTCACGATTCCAATATCACATTTGTGAAAACCAAGTCCTGCTCTCAAAAGTCCTCCACGAGCGCATTCCAAGACCGCAAAATCAACGGTTGGATCTTTTAGGACAAATTCTGAACTTGCGGGTCCTGTACAGTCGCCTTTCATTAAAAGCCTGTTTTGAATATATACACCATCACTTGTGGTATAGCCAACCTTAAATCCTTTCATTTTTGCCAAATGCGCAATCAATCGTGTAGTGGTGGTTTTTCCGTTAGTTCCTGTAACTGCAATAATTGGAATACGGCTAGAAGCACCTTGTGGAAATAATTTATCAATGACATGGGCTGCCACATTTCGAGGCAATCCAGAGGTTGGTGCCAAATGCATTCTAAATCCTGGTCCTGCGTTAACTTCAAGCACCGCTCCTCCAGTTTCTTCCAGAGGCTTACTAATATCAGTCGTCATCACATCAATTCCACAAATATCCAAATCGATGATTTTTGAAATACGTTCAGCCATAAATACATTTGCTGGATGTACGATATCTGTAACATCTTCCGCTGTTCCGCCTGTACTCAAATTAGCAGTGTCCTTCAATAGTAAACGTTCGTCTTTTGTTAGAACTGAATCTAGCATGTAGCCACTTGTCTTAATGATACTTTCTGTTAAATCATTAACCGTAATTTGGGTAAGTACATTCTCATGTCCATATCCACGTCTTGGATCTTTATTGACCTCATCAATTAATTGCTGGATGGTAGATTTACCATCGCCGATAACATGTGCGGGTGTGCGTACAGCTGCTGCAACCAGTTTATTATTGATGACCAACAATCGATAATCGTCACCGGTAATATATTTTTCGACAATAATAACTCCGCTTTTAGAACTTTCCTTTGCACTTCTAAATGCTACCAATGCATCTTCATGATTTTTGATATTCACCGTGATCCCTCGACCATGATTACCATCTACAGGTTTTATTACTAAAGGGAACCCAACATATTTACAAGCATCTTCTAGACTACTTTCTCTTCTAATGATATCGCCTCTTGGCGTTTGGACTTCTGCTTGCTCTAAAAGAAATTTAGTGTCTTCTTTATCACAGGCCAATTCCACACCGATACTGCTTGTTTCACTGGTAACGGTTGCTTGGATTCGTTTTTGATTTGCACCATATCCTAATTGACAGAGCGAATATTTATTTAAGCGAATCCATGGAATACCACGTGCAGCAGCTTCTTCAACGATAGAGCCTGTACTCGGACCAAGACGTTCGGCTTCACGCAATTCTCTCATTTTCTGAATATCATCTGTCAAATCATAGTCTTTGGACTCAATCAGTGCTTGACAAATGTCAACAGACAGTTTAGCCGCGTACCGCCCGACGGATTCTTCCATGTATGCAAAAACTACATTATAGACGCCTTTTTCACCATAACCTCTAGTTCTTCCAAAACCTACATCCATGCCGGCAAGGGTCTGGATTTCAAGAGCGATGTGCTCGATGATATGACCCATCCACGTCCCTTCTTCCACTCGTTCAAAAAATCCACCAGGTGTCCCAACTGAACAACGGTGCTCATACATGGTGGGGAACATAGCTTCTAATCGCTCACGGAATCCGTCGATTTTATTAGACGGCTGTTCTTCCATCTCCTCGAGATCCAGAACCATTACAATCAGTTTGTGTCGTCTTACTGACCAGTAATTTGGGCCCCTCATGGCATTTATCTCACGTATTCTCATAAAAGTTTTGGATTTTGTTGGATTCGTTGAATTATCATAAATATAGAATTTTTTTTAATTAAATAAGTTTAATTTAGCATTTTGCTAAACATAAATATTGAGAATGACGATTAAAGGCACCTTGATTCCCATAGGAGGAAATGAAGATAAAGGAATTGTTGCGAGACCATCTTACAAATTAGATTATATTTCGGAAGGTATCTTATCACATGTCGTAAGAGAGGCTGGTGGCAAGAATGCTAAAATATTGGTTATTCCTGCGGCTTCCAGTATCCCAAAAGAAGTGGCCGAAAATTATGAAACTGCATTTGAAACTTTAGGGTGCAAGAATGTTAAGGTCATACATATCAAAAAAAGAGAGCATGCCGATAACCCGGAGTTTCTAAAAGCACTTAAAGAAGCAGATTGTGTTATGTTTTCTGGGGGTGACCAACGTAAAATCACCTCAAAAATCTATGACACTAAATTCCATAAGTTACTTATAGATAAATATCATAATGAAGATTTCGTCATTGCTGGAACAAGCGCGGGCGCTATGGCAATGGCTAAAGAAATGATCTCCGGTGGCAGTAGTACCGAGGCTTTTATAAAAGGTGCGGTACAAATGTCACAAGGTTTGGAATTGATTCCTGAAGTCATCATCGATACACATTTTATCCAAAGAGGCCGTTTTGGACGTCAGAGTGAAGCCGTAGCAAAATTCCCAAGATTATTAGGCATTGGTCTTGCAGAAGATACAGGGCTTATCATCAAAAATGGAAACGAGTTTGAAGTGATTGGTTCTGGAATGATTATAATTTTTGATGCTCAAAATGTCACTCACAATAATGAGAAGCTTCTAAAACAAGGCACACCGATGACGATGACAAACCTAATTGTTCATGTTTTGGCGAATGGTGACCGTTTTAATATTGAAACGAGACAGGTGAAAGTGCTTCCTATTGAGTCTCCGTTTGTGTAATAAATTACTGCCTTTCGATTTTGCTCAAGATAAACTTCGGCAGGAATTTTAGTCTTTATAAATCGAAATCTTTTCCTCTCCTTTTGATGTTTTAAACCCACGATACATCCCTTCGGTATTAAAGGCCATCGTAATGCTTCCTTTGTAATCAATCGCAATCAGTCCACCATCTCCACCTATTTCCATAATACGTTTATGGATGACTTCATCTGAAGCCTCTTTGACTGAAAATCCTTTATATTCCATTAAACAAGAGACGTCATAAGCGACCACGCCTCTAATGAAATA
>JAGXIE010000185.1 GCA_024635765.1 Flavobacteriaceae bacterium
ACATTTGCTTTTGACAAATAATTGCTAAAATCCCATTTTTCGATTTTATAATTATCATCAAAAATTCCACCACGCATAATATTAAAGAGTGTGTTTGCAAAATGACGCGTATCTCTTAAACTATCTGCAGTTAATTGAAGCCCATCCGATGAAGCATTTAATTTGATCAGCCGTTCTGTACCTTTCTCGATATCTGAATTTACAAGCTCCTTTAAATTTTCTTCCGTCTTTATAGTTTCAATGGTACTTATAATTGAGGCATGGTCCTGATTGACATTACCTACCATCATCCAATCTTTTTGGGCTTTTTCAGAAAGTTCAATGTCAGCATTAACAAAATAAGCTCCTTTCTCTGCTTTTATATCCTTTTCTTCTTGGATTGAATCTCCTTTTCTAAATTTATCTAACTGCAGTGAGGACAGAAGGTATTTTGGATTTTCAAAGCCTGAAGACCAAGCTATATTCGCTTTCAAAGCTTCACTGGGTTCAGCTTTATCAACAATAATTGCGCTCAATGCAAAAATACCTAAACCACTTTCCTTGTCTAGTTCACTACGTTTATAGGCATCTACTAAATTGCTAACACTGTTCTGTGTATCAGTGGTCACCCCGTAAGGCATTATGTTCTGAATACCGTCCAAAATGGATATTTCCATTACTGAATCTGATGTATTTGTTAACGTGGACTTTTTTACGAAACCATACTCGTTACTGGAATTCCATTGATATCTGAATATCAAATTGAGATCGTGATTGATTTCCTCAAAAATGATCTTATTGCCGAATGTATTTTTGTAAAGATTGTTGCTCGTATGATACACGGCGGCATTCCGAACTGAAAAGGGTTCCCAAATTTTTATTCCATGGTTGGTTTTCACTGAAAAAATAGTCTTGCTGCCAGTGATTTCTGAAGATTCGGTAATCTTATCATCTGTATAATATGGGAAAAAAGCGTACTCACTGTTTTTTCTGCCTGCGGTCAATCCACCATTGCTTGAGATAAACATCCAATGATTTGAATCACTGACAATGCTCATGAAAAACGGACGCATGGAATCGCTATTTGAGATTTTGTAAAACTGTTCGTTATCAATTTGAACGTTTTCAATTGATACTTCTTTATTTATATCGTTGATAGTGTCTTTCATTAATATTGGTTAATTCATATCAACAAACTATTGGCTTAATCTATAGATATGTACCTAAAAGTTGATAGCTTGTGAGTGTTTAGTTATTTTGGTTTATTTGTTTTTGATCTTGATATGCGTATTTAAAATAGGTTGAAAAAAGGTCGAGTTTCGTTGCTCGACCTTCGTCTTCAATTCTACTAGGTTCTAATTATTTAAGAATATATTTTAAGATCATCATAGCAATTGTGAAACATATATTTATTCATATTCATAAACTCTAACGTAATCAACCATCATTGTTTGAGGAAACACGGTTTGAGCATTTGGCGACCCTACGAATGACCCTCCGACCGCAACATTCATAATAATGTAAAATGGATGGTCAAATACCCACTCTCCGGGAACGTCTTCTGGTGTTATTTGATTATACAATACCTCGTCCACGTAAAAATTTATGTAATTCGGACCCCATTCAATACCGAAAATGTGGAAACCGGTATCGAAACGGTCATTGGTTAAAACATAACTTTTAGTGATCGGTTCGCCGCCGGAATAACCAGGCCCGTGAACTGTACCAAGTACTTCTGTTGGGTTTTGTCCTCGATATTCCATAATATCGATTTCACCAATTTCTGGCCAAACTGCCGCATTTGAAGTGTCTCCTAATAACCAAAATGCTGGCCAAATGCCTTGTCCCCATGGCAACTGAATTCTTGCTTCAAAACGCCCATATTTCTTTTCGAATTTGCCTTGAGTCAATATTCTTGAAGATGTATAGCCAGAGCCCATGAATGATTCTTGTCTGGCAGTAATCTTTAGCATGCCGTTTTCAACAATGATATTTTCAGGTCGGTCGGTATAATATTGCAATTCATTATTGCCCCAGCCATTACTTCCTGTACCAATATTATAATTCCAAATGGCACTATTCGGTGCTCCTGCAGTGTCGAACTCATCTGCCATTACAAGGTTTGTGAAATTTGTGACCGTTTGTGTTTCGTCGTTTGAGCAACCGAAAATCATGAACAATGACGTCAACAAAAAGACGCAAAGCGCCAAGGGTATCCTGTCTGATTTTTGGGTCAAATATGCTTTTAATGCATTTAGTTTATGTATCTGTTTCATGTTTTGTCTTTTTCGATTTTTTAATTATAAAAATAAATATTATCCAAATAAAAATTTGATAATGGCGAACCATTAATGTTTTCATAAATGATAAGCCCCATATTATTTCGAGTAGCCAAAGTTATTGGAATCTCTAAAGTCGCCCATTCATTGGCAACAAAATTAGAAGCATTAAAGAATACTTGCTGGCGTGAATCATCTCCACCTCCATCAACTTGATCAAGACCAAAATCTACCAGCGTAATTAAAAAACTGAGGTTCGGAGGTATATTACCTGGGATATACATGTTGATGTGTAAATTGGATTTTACAGTTGCATCCACAGTTGGATTGGAAAACTGATTCCCAACGAAATTAAAATTGGTATAATTTAAAATATTGTTTCCATTTACTACAAAATCGGCTGATAGCGTTGTTTGGAACGGTTCCCAAAAGCCATTGAAAAAATCTACTGGGACATTGTTATACGTATCACTAAAAATAGAAGTAACATTATTAGGGTCACGAGTTGGTATAGGGGCCAATTCAAATTCACCTAATGAATTTACAGTAAAAGAACCAGCTGCCTCAACACCATTTAAGTTAGCAGTAATTACCGCTGCACCAGCACCTACAATAGTAATTATTCCTGCTTCATTTACCGTAGCAACACTTGTATTAGAAGAAATAAACTCAAAATAACTCGGTGCAACGTTGACCGTTTGATCAATGCCGGAACCTAAATTAAATGTTTGTCGAAGACCAGTAATTGGCGTAGTAACTCCAATAAAAGAATCTGCGTTGATATCACTACCACCAAAAATACTTGGTCTTGGCTGTCCTAAAGTGCCTAATCTCTCGTATTGAAGTTCATCAATCCAAAAGCTATAGCCTTCACCATTTTCTGGCCCTTCAGCATACCAAAACATTCCTCTTTCTTGAGTTAGTTTTGAAGCGTCTGGCAATGGAATAATGTATTTTCTCCAATAAGTTGTCAATTGCAAATCCGTGGTTACGAGATACTTATTTTCTTCGAAGTCTTGGCCAAAACCAATTTCGTTAATCCTGCCTGATCGGGTTCCTTTAGCCCAAAATGTCAATGCATCGTAACCAGTTAAATCTCTTCCTGGTTCTAGACGGAATATTGCTCCTGCAAAGGCACCTAATGGATCACCAACATTTGGCACATTAAAACGCATGGATGCAGAACCAGCATATTTGGTTTCAGTATCTACAGTAAATGCCTCTAAATATGACCCTGCAAAAGGAAAGTAATCTAAACCGCCTGTGAAACCATCAATAAACACATCCCCATTTGTGGAAAATCCAGCAACTTCTGCCTCGTCTGTAATATCTCTTTCACAACTAAGGAATAGGGACAAAATCAATCCAAATAGAACTGACATTTTTATGTAATTAAATCTTATATTTTTCATCTTTCTCAATTTTTATTTTCCAATATTGATGTGTACATAGGTTCTGATTTCCCACTCACTTCCGTTTTCAAAACCTACAGGGCTTATAGTAGGTGCGGGTGCAAATTCAGGTGCTGCATTTGGACTATAACGAGGTGAATTTTCGTTAAGTGAACGCCAAGTACCTCTTATACCGATTTTAGTGTTTGGTAAAATAAACCAGTTTGGTTTGCCAAGACTAGTAGAAACATCAAGCATTAATTGCACTGGGAATGTAAGGTTGAAGTCACGATGGTAATCAAAAGGTCCCCAATCATTAATTTTAAATGAATGAACAACTTTAAATTTATTGTAAATTAATCTTATATCACCTCCAACCCGTTGAATTAATCGCTCATCGCTACCATTTGCTTGTCCATTTCCAGCATACAGATTAGCGATCACACCAAGATCAGGGCTTACTTTAGATACAATTCTAGTATGGGCTTCCCATAAGTCTTCAGCAGGCGTAGAATTAGGAAATGCAAACGATGTCCGATTTGCAAGAAATCCAATTGCAGCATCCATAGTGGTCGGATGATGACGATATACGAACCCAGCACTAATTGCAAATTTTGCATCCTCTGCCCTATCATTATCCCATTCATACATCCAGGTTCCAGGGGTAGGATCGTAGGTCAATAATAATTCGCCCGCCACTGTTTCTCTATTTGCTCTCACAGCGAAAGGATCGTCTTGGATATTACGAAGTCTCCCTGGTGCACCAACACCATTAGGCATTGCCTCTACTATTGGTTTTTGCCATAAAAGGTTAGGTGCCACTTGAAAATTTCCATTTACCGAATATGTAAATCCAGATAAAAAATTAGTCATGTTTCCACTACCTATATCTTTAAGTCTCCAGCCTGTAAATGTTTGGGTTTGATCATAACCACTATTGGCAACCAAGCCCATTGCAGAACCTTGAGCATACCAATTAAATCTTCCACCTTCATAGGTGATTTTAGCCTTCCCTCCCCAATTATCTTTTGAGCTGATTTTATCTTCAATTACCGTATAATTACCAGGTTCACCTTGGGCGATTTGAAATGTTCTTCCATTTAAAGGTTGACCACCCCAAATGCCTCCAACTTCAATCCCAAAGTTTCCAAATTGTCTCTTGGCTTGGAAAGTGGCAATTCTTGTAACAGGTAATGGTATCGCAATAGATGTTACGGCTTCACCGACGTCATCAATATCATCACGGTAAATCCCCGTTAAATCAAACTTCCCTACAGTTCTACTATATTTTAAAAGTATCGCAGGATTTGCTCCCCACCATAATTGTGGTCCGAAGGCCGCTTTAAATCCTTTTAACCCTTTTTTACCATCAAATTCAAACCCTGATATTTCACCGTTATAAATATCTAAATTGGGTCCGTAATTAGCTTCTTGATAAATATTAAAAAAGTCGCCATCATAAGCCCAGTGGTAATGTCCAGTTCTGTAAAAACCTCTTAAATCAAATTCTTTTGCATTCCATTCATAAGAAGCGTTGTAAACTTGTACACGATTGATATCTGTCAATTCTAAATCTCCTTCAGGAGTGAACACTTTTCTACCTCTCGCTCTATTTTCATAAAAAATCTCATCTATTGGGTTATCCGCGACATTACCTACAACGTTAAATACTACTTCAGCTCGCATATTTGCAGCAGGATTTCCTTCGACTCCTACATAATAAGACTGCATATGATCAAAGCCAAGTTCATCGGGAAACACATTCGCATCGGGATCAGCATCGTCAGGAGTTGTAATTAAACTACCACCAGTGCTAAAGGTTGTGAATTCAGCTCTCAAAGTACTTATACGAATTCTATCACCACTTCCACTACCTCCCATGGCTGCCTTATCGCCACGAGCTTTTAAAACCGCATCCATGATTTGAACATTATCAAAGTAGTTATTCACAAATTTTAAATCAACACCTTCATCATAAGGGTTTAAATTATGCACTTCCTTTAAAGCGTAATAAGCAGCACGAGGATACAAATTATATAGACCTTTTGCATTTGTAGATCCTTTCGCACAAATCCCGAACCATTCTTCGTTCATGTTATTTTGACCCAGTACAAAATCAAAAATATAACCTCCATTAGCCCATGACGCATTGGTATCATGCACATCAAGATTCTTGGTTTGTCCGAACTTCCACCAGCCATCACTAAACTGAAAAGTGAACCCACCGATGGCATTTTCTGCTTTTCCTATACCTGCGGCATTTTC
>JAGXIE010000186.1 GCA_024635765.1 Flavobacteriaceae bacterium
AAAGGATAAACAATTTTAGTTTATCCTTTTTTTTATGCAATTTTGTAAAACTTCATTCCTGCTTAAGTAGGAAGCTTATACTTAAAACATGAAATATAACAAACGAAAAAAAGCATTGATCCTACTTGCGGATGGAACCATTTTTCATGGAAAATCAATTGGAAAAGAAGGTTCAGCATTTGGGGAAGTATGCTTTAACACTGGAACTACAGGCTATCAAGAAATTTTTACCGACCCATCTTATTACGGTCAATTGATGGTTACTACAAATGCACATATCGGCAATTATGGAACGGTTTTAGAAGAAGTAGAATCGGATTCTATAAAAATAGCAGGGCTGATTTGTAAAAATTTTAGTTTTAACTACTCACGACCTTTTGCTGATGACTCTTTAGAAAATTTCTTGGAAAAAAATAACCTTTTGGCAATCTCTGATGTTGACACGAGAGCATTGGTAAGTTACATACGCGATAACGGTGCGATGAATGCGGTTATTTCTACAGATGTTGATAATATCGAAGGCTTAAAGAAGCAATTGGCTGAAGTACCAAACATGAACGGACTTGAATTAGCATCAAAGGTTTCTACGAAAGAACCATATTATATTGGTAGCGAAAATGCCACTTATAAAATTGCGGCATTAGATATTGGAATTAAAAAGAATATCTTACGTAATTTGGAAAGTAGGGACGCCTACATAAAAGTATTTCCATATAATTCAACGTTTGAAGAAATGAGTGCTTTCAATCCAGATGGCTACTTTTTGTCCAATGGACCAGGTGACCCAGAGCCGTTGACCGATGCTATCAACTTAGCAAAAGAAATCATTGAACGAGATCAGCCATTATTTGGGATTTGCCTAGGGCATCAAATAATCGCTTTGGCGAATGGAATTTCGACTTATAAAATGCATCATGGTCACAGAGGTATCAATCATCCAGTTAAGAATCTAGTAACTGGAAAAGGTGAAATCACTTCTCAAAACCATGGATTTGCAATCAATCGTGAGGAAACGGAAAATCATTCTGATATTGAAATTACCCATGTGCATTTGAATGATCATACAGTTGCAGGCATAAAAATGAAATCAAAGAACTGCTTTTCGGTTCAATATCATCCAGAAGCCGGCCCTGGACCAAATGATTCGTCATATCTCTTTGATCAGTTTATTGAGAACATTAAAAACAAATGATACTAAAACCTCAAGGAAACTTAAAATTCTTTGAGGTTTTTTCATGACGAAAACATTATAGTTAAATTTAAATGTAATTCTAAAACGTATTCACTTCTAGTGGATAACAATTTTGTAAATTTGTTATTCAAATAGTTATAACCATATAAACCAAAATATAATGAGCATTATCATCAACATTCACGCAAGACAAATTTTTGACTCACGAGGTAATCCAACCATTGAAGTGGATGTCGTTACCGAAAACGGAATTATGGGTCGTGCAGCAGTGCCCTCTGGAGCCTCTACTGGCGAACATGAAGCTGTTGAGTTACGAGATGGCGGCAAGGCTTATATGGGTAAAGGAGTAATGAAAGCTGTTGATAATGTCAATTCGATTATCGCTCAAGAATTGATGGGAACTTCTGTTTTCGAGCAAAATCAAATTGATCAAATCATGATTGATTTAGATGGAACTAAAAACAAATCAAAATTAGGAGCAAATGCTATTCTTGGAGTTTCCCTGGCTACAGCAAAAGCTGCGGCTAACGAATTAGGAATGCCTTTGTATCGATATGTAGGAGGAGTCTCGGCTAATACCCTACCTGTACCTATGATGAATATTATCAATGGAGGTTCTCATAGTGATGCACCTATTGCATTTCAGGAATTTATGGTAATGCCGGTAAAAGCAAAGAACTTTACTCATGCCATGCAAATGGGTACGGAAATTTTCCATAATCTTAAAAAAGTATTACACGATAGAGGTTTAAGCACGGCAGTGGGAGATGAAGGTGGTTTTGCACCAAATTTAGAAGGTGGTACAGAAGACGCTTTAGATACAATTAAAACAGCGGTTGCTAATGCAGGATATACTTTAGGTGATGATGTCATGATCGCATTAGATTGCGCTGCTGCAGAATTTTATGTTGATGGTGCTTATGATTACACAAAATTTGAAGGAAGTAATGGAAAAGTTCGTACTAGTAAGGAACAGGCTGATTATTTAGCGGATTTGGCGTCTAAATATCCAATTATTTCGATTGAAGATGGGATGGACGAGAACGATTGGGAAGGTTGGAAATATTTGACGGAAAAAATAGGAGATAAAGTACAATTGGTAGGTGATGATCTCTTTGTTACAAATGTTGAACGTTTGTCAAGGGGGATCAAAGAAGGTATTGCCAATTCCATATTAATAAAAGTAAACCAAATCGGAACTTTGACAGAAACCATTGCAGCCGTTAATATGGCTCATAATGCAGGTTATACCTCTGTGATGTCCCATCGCTCTGGTGAAACTGAAGACAACACCATTGCAGATTTAGCTGTGGCCTTAAATACAGGACAAATCAAAACAGGGTCTGCGTCTCGTAGTGATCGTATGGCCAAATACAACCAATTACTTCGTATTGAAGAAGAATTAGAACAAGTTGCATACTTTCCTGGCTTGAAGACTTTTAAGGTAAAATAATCAACATTATTAAAACGTATACAAAAGCCCATTCGTTAATTCGTATTGGGTTTTTGGTATTGTGACCACGGGAAACGCGTCGTAACTGTAAGTAAATGTAGTCTTGAACGCTAAAGTTTTTATGATTTTAAATAAGACAGACGTATCAGTCGAAAGCCGAAAATCACTAAATGTATCTAGTTTTGGTTGATAATAGCTCGTACTTATAATGGATAGATACTCCGTAGGATACATACTGAAGGATATGTATGCACTACCTCTAATAGCTTCTTGTTCAGGGATTTCTTCAATTTCAGAAGCTTTTTCATATTCATACATCACCAAAGTTCCGAGATAAAATCGGTAATTATCGTTGGCATACAATTTAAATCGTGGTCCTAAACCTGCAAGTCCTCTAAAATCAATCTCTGAAATGGCGTCATATTGAGCTTGTAAAAATGCCTCCATTTTAACTAGATCCGTAACCCTTCGGTTGTATCTTACATGTTGTGTGCCTTTGTTGACAAAAGAACTGCCTTCTAGTTTTTCAAACTTCAAATCATTCACAAAAAGCCATAATTCCTTTCGATTATTGTACTGGATATGGGCTTTATTTGCAATCTTAAAAATGTTGTTTTTATTCTTTATAAGACTTACATCTAAACTTACCGAACCTGTCCATTTAGCCGAATCTGTTACTTTTCTCATTGTTTCCACATTAATGACTTGAGAATAGCTAAAGGAACAAATGAAAACTAATAAAAATGAAAAGTTTAGTAACTTCATAAAATTGGACTGATTTGAAGGAACAAATTTAAAAAATCAAGCTTAAAATGCCGTGTATAAACGCAGGTTTCATTAATTTTTTTATGAATACTGGAAATGTTAAAATGGATGTTAAGTTACTTTATATATCGTGATATATTTCGTAATTTCGTAATATCTTTTCAGATGCACAATTCAGAATAAAATTTACAAATTAATATGTCAGATAAAGCTACATTAGAAATAGACGGGAAAAAGTACGAATTCCCACTTGTTGTAGGTACAGAAAAAGAAGTCGCCGTTGATATTAGCAGTTTAAGAAGCACAACGGATAGTGTAATTACATTAGATCCAGGTTATAAGAATACAGGGTCTTGTCAAAGTGCCATCACCTTTCTAGATGGTGAAAAAGGTGTCTTAAGATACAGAGGTTATTCAATTGAAGAGTTGGCAGAAAAAGCTGACTTTTTAGAGGTTGCTTTTTTATTGATTTTTGGAGAATTACCAACTAAAGAACAACTTGATAAATTCCATGCAGATATCAAATCACATTCTGTGGTGGACGAAGATATACGCAAAATTGTGGATGCCTTTCCAAAATCAGCACATCCCATGGGAGTTATTGCATCCCTTACAAGTGCTTTGACGGCTTTCAATCCATCATCAGTAAATGTGAATTCTGAAGAGGATATGTACAAGGCCATTGTTAAGATATTGGGTAAATTTCCGGTATTGGTAGCATGGACATTCCGCAAAAAACACGGATTACCTTTAGATTATGGAGACAAGAATCTGGGCTATGTAGAGAACATACTTAAAATGATGTTCAAGCAGCCTAATGAAGATTACGTTTTGAATCCGGTAGTAATCAATGCATTGGGTAAATTATTGATTCTTCATGCTGATCATGAGCAAAACTGTTCAACATCAACAGTAAGAATCGCTGGTTCTTCTCATGTTGGTTTATTTGCGTCACTTTCTACAGGTATTTCTGCACTTTGGGGCCCACTTCATGGTGGTGCGAATCAAGCTGTGTTGGAAATGTTGGAGGCCATAAATAATGATGGCGGTGACACAGCAAAATATATGGCGAAAGCCAAAGACAAAGATGATCCTTTCCGTTTAATGGGCTTTGGACATCGCGTTTATAAGAACTTCGATCCACGTGCGAAGATCATCAAAAAAGCAGCTGATGAGGTCTTGAGTAATTTAGGTGTTGAAGATCCAATTTTGGAAATTGCAAAGGGTTTGGAAAAGGAAGCCTTGAAAGATTCGTATTTTGTTGACCGAAAATTATATCCTAACGTAGATTTCTATTCTGGAATCATTTACAGAGCCATGGGAATCCCAACGGATATGTTTACAGTAATGTTTGCATTGGGTCGTTTACCGGGTTGGATTTCACAATGGAGAGAAATGCGATTGAATAAAGAGCCAATAGGTCGTCCACGTCAAATTTATATTGGAGAGACATTAAGGCCCTTTAAATCGATAGACAAACGATAAATTAAAATAAAAGATATTATGTGAAGCTTCATTTTTTTAAATGGAGCTTTTTCTATATTTGTAATCTATGGATTATTTGAAATTAAATATTAAAAACGAAACCTCTCGCTTAAGAGCAGTTGTATTGGGAACAGCACAAAGCAATGGTCCAATACCATCCATCGATGAAGCCTATGATCCAAAATCATTGGAACATATTAAAGCAGGCACATATCCGATTGAAAAAGATATGGTCAAAGAGATGGAAGCAGTAGCAAATGTTTTTAAAAAATATGATGTAAAAGTGTTTCGCCCTGAATTGGTTGAAGATTATAATCAGATTTTTGCTCGGGATATTGCATTTGTTATAGATGATATATTTTTCAAAGCGAATATTTTACCTGAACGTGATGAGGAATTGGATGCCATCCAATATGTGATTGACCAGATAGACCCTCAAAAAGTGATACGACCGCCTGAAGAAGTTCATGTAGAAGGTGGAGACGTGATGCTTTGGAATGGTCATATTTTTATTGGAACATATAAAGGCAGTGATTATAAAGAATACGTTACAGCCAGAACAAATATGGAAGGTGTGGAATTCATCAAAAGTCTTTTTCCTAATAAAATTGTGAAAGAATTCGATTTGGTAAAATCAAAAATTGAACCTCGAGATAATGCATTGCATCTCGATTGTTGTTTTCAACCTGTCGGAAAGACCAAAGGTATCATCTATAAAAGCGGTTTTAGGGAAGAAAGTGATTATGTGTATTTATTGAAATTATTTGGTAAGGAAAATCTCTTTCATATTACAAGAGAGGAAATGTACCATATGAACAGTAACGTATTTTCCATTGATGATGATGTTGTGATTTCCGAACGGAAATTTACCCGTTTGAATGCTTGGCTGCGTAAAAATGGATTTACGGTTGAAGAAGTACCGTATGCCGAAATTTCAAAGCAGGAAGGCTTGTTGCGTTGTTCCACAATGCCATTAATCCGTGACTAATACATACAAAGTTTGCTGTCTCATGAATTGGACTACAATTCTACCTTGTCAGAAAATCAAATAATAGGAGTATTGGTTAATCAAGAATCACTTTTTTGAATAGTCTCTGATTCTCCTTTTTAAAAACAGCCAAATATTCACCTCTACTTAAGGAATCAAAGTTTATCTCTTCTCTCTCGGTTTGTAGTGATTGGTTTAAAACTTCCTTTCCTTGCACATCAATCAATCTAAAATTAACAGGTGTGTCAAGTGAAGATTTTTGATTAATATTCAGGAGTTTATTTACTAGGTTAAGGTGTACCGAAATTGACGATTCTAAAGACAACTCATCTGTCGAACTTAATGCAATGTTGTAAGCAACTGCGAATTGCAAAACAGCTCCAAGAGCACCTTTAATAACTTCAAACGTATAGGTCGGATCCATATTCACCAGATTGTCTTTAGCGGTATGATTTACTGGTGACACATTCTTCTCGTAAAGGCCAGTGATGATTTCACCATTTTTTTCAAATGAAATATAGTCGGATGAATAGGCATGCGAGATTTCACTGGTAAGATTAGAATAGAGTTCCATACACTTGGCCAAGATATTTGTTGCCGCTGCTGATGCTGCGTTATTGGATTCTGTGCCACTTTGGTCGCGTTCGCATACGATGGTATCATTGATCAAGCCAGCGACACCGCCAACTTCGTCGATGTTCAGTACTAGTCTTATATCAGTGTTTTGAGGAATAACTATGTTGTTGACATAATATTTGCTCCCAATCAATCCATCTTCTTCACCACTAAAATGGATGAACTTGATGGAATATTCAGTTTCTATATCTTTTAAAAGACGGGCTAATTCCAATACTAAAATAGTACCTGTGCCATTATCATTAGTGCCAGGACCTTTGATAGTATCGTAATGTGCATCGATGATCAAAAAGGTATTAGGGTAGACTGTTCCTTTTTTAGTGACAATAATGTTATTGCTCATACCAGTCGAATGTGTAAATGGCTGTAAAACAACGTCTGTATATCCTAAATTCTGGTATCGTGCTGTAATCCAGTTTTCAGTATTTGTTAATGCAGAAGATCCCACGCGTTTAACTCCAAAACTTTCAAAGGTTGATAGGTCATTCAGAACATTGCTTGATGAGGTGTTTGAGACAATTCCACCATAAAAGGAATTATAGGATTGTGCTGATAAATGGAAATGGGACGCTATTAGAACAACAAAAATAAACCAATGTTTCATGATATCGATTTGGAATTAAGACTGTAAAATTAAGATATTATTGTGTTGGGAGCAATTTTAGGACAGTTAAGTGAGGATGAATAAAAGAATTATTTCGTTTAAATATTGATATAGATAATTAAGATCTTTTTTATTTTGTCATTAATCGAATTTGGGCTTTACGAAATCGAGGTATCCATACTTAAAACTACTTAATTTGCAAGAATAAGAGGTTATTTCCCGTAGAGAAAGTAATTGTTCACCAAATCGATATAAATACGTTTGGCTTCGTCTGGTGTGACATTTTTAACTTGGAAGAGTGCGTTAGTCTTAAACGCGTTTATAATAGGTTTACTGCTGTTTGGACGTTCGTAGTTGTTAGTGGCTTTTTTGTAATAGGCATAAAGCCGCAATAGTAAATCGGCAGGAAAAGGCTCTTTAAAACTGTTAATGCGTTCTACGGCATCGTCAAATTCTATATCCAAATCTGTACGTTCCATTATTTTTCTGCGATGATGCTAACACCACCTTTTACTTTTTGGTTGAGAGTAACTGTAATTTTACTATCCAAAGGAAGAAAAACGTCCACCCTTGAACCGAATTTTATAAAGCCAGAATCCGATCCTTGTATTATTGTATCATTTTCTTTAGCGTAATTAACAATACGCTTTGCTAAGGCACCAGCAATCTGTCTGTGCAATACTTTCCCGAAAGATTGATTCTCTACAACAACTGTCGTCCGTTCATTTTCCTCACTTGCCTTTGGATGCCAAGCAACCAAAAATTTACCTGGATGGTATTTGCTGAATACAACCTTGCCACTAACAGGATATCTCGTCACGTGTACGTTAATGGGTGACATAAAGATAGAAACCTGTAATCGTTTTTCCTTGAAATACTCTTTTTCAAAAACTTCTTCGATGACTACCACTTTACCGTCTACAGGAGATAGCACATTATCAAGGTTTGACTGACCAATACGTTTTGGATTTCTGAAGAATTGAAGAATCAATATAAAAAAACCTAACAAAAGTAACATCAAGCCCTTGCGTAGCCATTCTAAAGTGATGAAATGATCAATCGCTAGGAGTGATGCCACAAGAATAGTTAAACTGATAAAAATAATTTTATGACCTTCTTTATGAAACATGAGGAAACAATCTTAAAAATAAATAGAAAAATGGTGCAACAAAAATAATACTATCCAAGCGATCCAACAAGCCTCCGTGTCCTGGCATAATCACACCGCTGTCTTTAACCTTCGCCTGTCTCTTGAATTTGGATTCTATCAAATCGCCGATTGTACCAAAGACGCTTACGATAATGCTCAAAATTAACCAGTAAGTAAAATCTAAAGTACCTGTAAATTTAGCGATAAAATAGCTTGCAATGCAAGCAAAAAATAATCCACCCAAAAAACCCTCTACAGTTTTTTTGGGTGAGACACTGGGAAACAGTTTTTGCTTACCGAAATTTTTACCTATTAAATAAGCACCAGTGTCATTGACCCAAACCAATATAAATGCGCCCATTAATAGAAGAGGTGTAAAAATATAATTGTTATTAGCTATCAATATCAAAAACACAAATGAACTACTAAGATAGAACGTTGTCAAAATATACCGCTTGGTGTTGAACAACGGTATAATTTTTTCTGAAAACAAGTCTTTTATGAGAAGCAATTGTACAAAAATCGTAATCACTTGAATGATTTGAATGGCTTCATTAAATCCGGAATTCGGTGATGATGCTAGGCACCAAATACTGAAACCTAGATACATGATTACAAATACAACATAAGGGGCTTTACTCTCGAGCTGAATCAATTTTTTAAATTCCGCCATGCAGATGAGCCCGAAGCCCAGAAACAATACTACAAGAGCGTATTGCCAATAGATGCATAATATAAGTAGTGAAATATATAAAGCTCCAGATATGGCTCTTGTACTGAGTTCCTTCATTTATAAGTCTTCTAACAGCAGCAAATATAGGTTTTTTGAACTGCTTCCATAAGTAAGAAAGTCTTTATCTTCAATGGTTTTAAAGTGTTTTATGGTAGTGATATTGGTGGGTATCTTATCTCTGTTCTTGTTCTTTATGCCTCTTAATCCCTCACCAATGCTTTCAACAAATTGACTTGTAGTGGCATAGATTATGAAATTAGAAGGTAGATCTTTTAATTTTTTCTCGGCTATTTGATTTGAAGATATTAATAGCGACCCATCATCTGCAATTAAATATTCGCATGTGGAGAGGAAATAAGTGCTTTCTGAATTTTTTTTGGTGAAATTAAGATCAAAATCTTTGAACAATTGTTTCAGTCGATCATCAATGAGAAAAACTTGTTTGTCCTCCCAATTGTTTTCGGTGAGAATATCCTGGAGGCTAGATTGAATTTCCTCCATGTTTTCACAATACAAGAACTTACCACCATTTGCTTTAAAATTTATAGTAAATTTTTCGTCAATTGGTAGTTTTATGTCCGGCATATACTTGCCTCGCTCTTCGTTTTTTATGTTATCTCCTTCACTTTCTTTTAAGCCGAAGATTTTACGAAATAGACTCATGTATTGGATGCTATTAATCTAATTCTTTGATTGTTTAATCCAAATATAAAAAAACTTAAATTAATCTTTGGTTAATTTAAGTTTTTTATAATGTCATTGACATTATTACTTTAGTAAATCATCCGGTACTTCCTTTTTAGGAATATCATTTGAGTCGTCTGGAAGTTGATTAGTGACTTCAGAATCAATATCTTTTGATTTATTTTCAGCACTATCTTCTGGAAGTGGGTTAAAGTCTTTAGAATCAATATCTTTTGGTTTCTTTTCAATGTCTTCAAGAAGTTCTTCTTTTTCGAAAGGTCTCTTACCGAATATTTTTTGCAAATTATCTTTAAAGATGACCTCTTTTTCTAGAAGCACTTCAGCTAATTGAGTAAGTTTATCTTTGTTTTCTTCCAACAAACTAATTGCTCTTTGGTACTGTTTTTCAATAATATCGGAAATTTCCTTATCGATTAACTCGGCAGTTTGTTCACTATATGGTTTTGTGAAGCCATATTCGTTTTGTCCTGAAGAATCGTAATATGTGAGATTTCCAACTTTTTCACTCAAACCATAAATAGTCACCATCGCTCTAGCTTGTTTGGTAACTTTCTCAAGATCGCTCAATGCACCAGTAGAAATTTTACCAAATATTACTTGTTCTGCAGCCCTTCCTCCGAGTGCAGCACACATTTCATCAAGCATTTGCTCTGTTCTGACAATCAATCGTTCTTCTGGCAAGTACCATGCGGCTCCAAGAGAACGTCCTCGAGGCACGATAGTTACTTTTACTAAAGGTGCTGCATGTTCTAGCATCCAACTGATAGTGGCGTGGCCTGCTTCATGGAATGCTACAGCACGTTTTTCTGAAGGTGTTACGATTTTATTTTTCTTTTCCAATCCACCGATAATTCGATCTACTGCATCCAAGAAATCTTGTTTATTAACTGCTTTTTTTCCTTTTCTAGCTGCAATCAACGCTGCTTCATTACAAACATTTGCAATGTCAGCCCCCGAAAACCCGGGAGTTTGACGCGCAAGAAAATCGATATCTAGATCTTCTGCTTTTATGATAGGCCTTAAGTGGACTTCAAAAATTTCTTTTCGCTCTCTAATATCTGGCAAGTCGACAAAGATCTGTCTATCAAAACGACCTGCACGCATTAATGCCTTATCCAAGACATCAGCCCTGTTAGTAGCTGCAAGCACGATGACATTTGTATTAGTGCCAAAACCATCCATCTCTGTCAATAGTTGGTTTAAGGTGTTTTCGCGTTCGTCATTAGAACCTGAAAAATTATTTTTTCCTCTTGCTCTACCTATGGCATCAATCTCATCAATAAATATAATGGCAGGAGATTTTTCTTTAGCTTGTTTGAATAAATCTCTTACACGAGATGCACCAACACCCACAAACATTTCCACAAAATCTGAACCAGAGAGTGAGAAAAATGGTACTTTGGCCTCACCAGCTACAGCTTTAGCTAATAAAGTTTTACCAGTTCCTGGAGGCCCTATAAGGAGTGCTCCTTTAGGAATTTTTCCACCTAATGACGTATATTTTTCAGGGTTTTTAAGGAAGTCTACAATTTCCTGAACTTCTTCTTTTGCACCTTCCAAACCTGCAACATCTCTAAAGGACGTCTTAACATCTGAATTTTCATCAAAGAGTTTCGCTTTCGATTTACCAATGTTAAAAATTTGACCACCAGCACCTCCACCAGCACCAGACGACATACGTCGCATGATGAAAATCCACACACCTATAATTAAGATAAAAGGAAGTAATGTAAGCAAGAAATCACCCCAAACATTGTGTTCTGTTTCAAAAGTAACCTTCGTGCCTGTCAGTTCATTCTCATCTATAGTTTTGTTTATTTTTTCTTGAAATAGTGCCAAATCTCCAAATTCAAACTTATAGTTGGGAGGAGGAGTTAATGTAGGTAAAATCGTATTTGGCTTTGTTTTCTTGTGCTTTTCAGTGCTAACAGCTTCAGCAGTCAAATAAACTTTGGCTTCTCTATTATTAACTATCTCAACTTTAGCAACTTCACCGTTTTTTAAATAATCAAAAAATTGTGAAGGAGTTGTAGTTGCGGCTTCTTGTCCACCAAAACCGCCTGAAAATATTTGAATACCAAAAAATATGGCTATAATAATACCATAAATCCAGTACGGATTCATTTTTGGTTTTTTGTTTAGATTTTTATTTTCGTTTGCCATGTGTTCTTTAGTAACTTGTTTCTATAACGGTAGTTTTTGCGTCGCCCCAAAGGCTTTCAATATCGTAATATTGTCTAATGTGCTTTTGAAACACATGTACCACGACATTTACATAATCCATCAAAACCCACTCGGCATTGTCACTACCTTCGACATGCCAAGGATGGTCCTTTAATTCTTTGCTTACCTTTTTCTGTACGGAATTGACAATGGCGTTCACTTGTGTGTTTGAAGTTCCTTCGCAAATAATGAAATAATCACAAACTGTGTTTTCCAACTCCCTTAAATCAAGAATTTTAATATCTTTCCCTTTTACATCTTCAATACCACCCAATATTACTGTTATCAACTGGTCTGCGTTATTATTGTTTTTCGCCATCAAATTAGTTTACAATTTTGTGCAAAGTTATTATTTTTTTAGTTCTTTTGAGGTTTTATTAATCATAAGAAAACCTTAATTTCTACAAAATCATTGTGTATGCGTATAATCAAACTTAATGCCATTGATTCGACCAATTCGTTTTTAAGGCAATTGAGTGCGGAAGAAGGTATTGAAGATTATACTGTCGTTAGCGCAGAGCTTCAGACGAATGGTAGGGGTCAGATGGGTACAAAATGGTCTACACAAGAGTCTAAAAACCTGACCTTCAGCGTTTATAAGGATGTGTCGTTTTTAAAAGTTGAACAAAGTTTCTATATCAGTATTGTGGTTTGTTTATCTATTTTTAAGGTTTTGGAAAAGCATTTAATCAAAAATTTGACGATAAAGTGGCCTAACGACATTTTGTCAGATAACAAAAAGCTTGCAGGGATATTAATTGAAAATGTTATAAAAATCAACCAGTTGCAAGATTCAATTATTGGTATTGGCTTGAATGTTAATCAAACAGAGTTTAAAGATTTACCTAAGGCATCCTCATTGCGGCTGGTAGGAGGAAAGGTTTTCGATCTGGAAGAAATCCTGCAGGAAATTATTAGGCAAATTAAAATTTATTTTATACTTCTAGAAAATGGTCAAATGGATCATCTTAAAAGTGAATACGAAAGTTATCTATTCAGAAAAGGCAAACCCTCATCATTTAGAGATATTGACGGTAAATTATTTGCTGGGATTATTTTAGGAATATCGAATTCAGGTAATTTAAAGATTCAAGTTGAGGATGCCATAGTCAAGGAATTTAATCTAAAAGAAATCAGTCTTTTGTATTAAATAGCTTTTTGTATATTATCGACCAATGTCTCAATTAATTTACTGATGGGACCTTTGATCATCATACCAATCATAGCATTGAAGTCACCACTAAATACAAATTGTACTTCGCTGGACGCATCTGTAATTTCATTGATATTTGCTACCAAATTAAAATCGATTTTTCCACCGGCAGAACCGAGTGAAATTTTGTTTGGTACAATTGTTTCTTTTATTTGTAGCGCCACTTCTGGCATTCCTGATAAAGCAAACACAAACCCATTGTCACTTATAACTTCAAATTTACTTGTGTTCTCGGGCATTAGCTTTTCAAAATTTTTGACATCATTTAGAAAGTCAAAAACTTCTTGTGGTGATTTATCAATAATCTTTTTAGGAGAATCTAATTTCATTGTTTAATTATTTGTTGTTTGGATTTCACTGTTTGGTCGTGACGTACTTAAATTTATGGACATCACAACCAAACAACTCTCTATTCTAGTGCAGGTCAAAATCCATTCCATTCACTTGGATTGGCATTCCAAGTCGCTAAAACGTCCTGTTCTTTTGCAGTTATATATTTTGTTTCCAGAGCTTCTTCAAGTAAATTTTCATAATTGCTCAAGGTGTGCAATGTCACATTTTCTTCATTAAAGTTATGGCTGGCGAGCTCAAAACCGTAAGAAAAAATAGCAACCATGCCTTTGACATTGACACCAGCTTCTTTCAATGCTTTTACCGCATTCAAACTACTTTTTCCCGTACTGATTAAATCTTCAACTACTACTACATTTTGTCCGCTCTCTATAAAACCTTCTATTTGGTTCTGACGACCATGACTTTTAGCCTCGGGTCTTACATATACGAAGGGCAAACTAAGATATTCTGCAACGAGAATACCAATGCCAATTGCTCCAGTAGCTACACCAGCAATCACATCTGGTTTACCATATTTATTTTCTATTTGTTTTGCTATTGTTTCCCTAATATAATTGCGAATAGGAGGATAGGATAAAACGATCCTGTTGTCGCAATAAATTGGTGATTTCCAACCAGATGCCCATGTAAAAGGTTTGTTGGGTTGCAATTTAATAGCATTGATCTGCAATAATAATTTTGCAGTTTGTTTGGCGGTAGCTTTATCAAAAATCATGTCACAAAACTAAACAAAATTGTGAAACCATATTTTGAAAATTGACATAAAATTATTTTTTTAAGTATGGTCGTAATTCAAAAATTGATATTTTTACCATTTAAAGAAAAATGTTAGCCAGCCGATGACTACAATTTTTGTCAATGACAAGCCCATCATTTTAACTAGTGAAGTTGGTTTTGAAACCAATTTTAAGAACTACTTATTGGACACTGTTCATATTGGGAAAGTGATTAAAGAATTGAACAATACCACTCTTGAAGGTGTTAGGTTGATAGGTAAAAACGAAAACAAACTCCTAAAGAAATTTTTAAAAAAGCTTCCAAATATTTTTGCTGGAGGTGGTAAAGTGTTAAATAGTAAAGGCGATATTCTATTCATTTATCGCAATGATAAATGGGATCTACCCAAGGGGAAAGTAGAAGGAAAGGAAAGTATTGAAGAAACATCGTTACGTGAGGTTGAGGAAGAAACCAATGTTACTGGACTTAAGATTGTAAAGCCTCTTGAGACAACTTACCATATTTTTAAACGCAATGGACGACATAAAATAAAAATCACCTATTGGTTCGAAATGATGTCAGACTATAATGGCAAATTAGAGCCTCAAGAAGCAGAAGGCATTACAAAAGTGGAATGGTTAAATCCACAACAAACTGTTGAAGCTTTAGAGAATTCGTATGCGAATATTAGGCTCTTGGTTTAGGCTTTTTTTTTAAATCCAGTTTATTTTACTCTGTAAACGGGATACTGAAGATGTGCCAGTTCATAATTTGGACTTTGTTCATGGATCCATTCCAATTGAGAGTACCAGTTATTCGCAAAATCAGGTTCAGTCCTCTTTTTAGCTTCAAACTTCAATTTTACTTGTTCATTATTATTTAGAAATTCAAGTGCAATATCTTCCCAAACGTACGGCGAAAAACCTTCTTTCTGCTGCAAAATAGTGTCAAAAAAATTCCAATTGAAAAATGAATCTGTAGCTGGTGGTTCTAAAGTTTCTAGTAGATATCTCAATGCAGGTTGATTGGTTGATATATAATAATCTCCTTTTCTGAATATCATTTTCTTTGTTGTAGAAACGATTTTGGTATTATAATGCTGATAATGCCCTTCGTATGTCTGGTTACGTGTTTCATAAGTGTCAATCTTATAGGTTTCAACTTCAATAATTGTATCATTTTTAAATTGTTCCATTTCGACCTTGTTCAATTGCAATAAATCGATGACGTTCCACCAGCCTTGAGGAATGATATAAAACTTTGGTACAGTGACTTCGTTTTTTGGTTTAAAATAATTTTGATAAACAACATCTTTTGTAAATGGTTTATTACGGTCGTATTTTAAACGTTGCGCACCGGTAATTTCACTTGGCATCATTTTTCCTTCGAATCCTTTGAATTTCAAGATTGACATTTTGCTGTTATCCAGCTCCCAGTCTAACGGATAAGTTTTATATGCGCTTGAATTTTTAAATGCTGCGAGACGTAATTCCTTGATTTTTTCAGAATCCTTATCTACAATTTCAATCATGCTTTTCATCAATTCATGAGTGCCTTCCACACGTTGCTCATAAGGTTTTAGCATATGGGTTTCTACCATCATTCCTAACGTGTTCCATAAAGTTGTATAACCTGTGGAATAACGAGGCGAATCGAGGAACTGACTAAAACCTGATTCCGGAACTTGATTGAAGACGTTAACATAAGGTGTGATATCCCATTTTTTGGCTTCTAATTTTTGCTTCAGCGATGGCATCATTTCTGAATGTAAGTATTTGCCTAAATCGCCACCCAGTTTATTATGCTGTGTGAATAAATGTGTTAACGTGTACTGATAATCAGCACCGTTACTTACGTGGTTTTCAATAAATACATCTGGTTGTACCAAATGGAAAATTTGTACAAAAGCACGAGCATTTTTAGTATCACATTTAATGAAATCTCTGTTTAAATCAAAATTTCGAGCGTTACCTCTAAAGCCATACTCCAGTGGGCCATTTTGATTAGTTCGCGACGTGGAATTTCTGTTTAAACTACCACCAATATTATAAATAGGAATTGTTACTAGCACGGTTTGTTTTGGATAGTCAATTTTGCCTTGAACAATATCACGATATAGCATCATGGTTGCATCAATTCCATCCGATTCACCTGGATGCATACCGTTATTGATTAGCAAAATCCTCTTATTTTTTCTAATGACTTCAAAATCAAATTCCGTATCAGGATTTAAGGTCACGATATGCAGTGGTTTTCCTGAATCAGTTTCACCCATTGATTGCATGGAAATTTGCGGATATTTTTTGGCCAAGGCTTTATAAAACTTTATTGTTTGCTCATAAGTGGCTGTTTTTAATCCTTCACTTTGCTCAAAAACGGTTATAAAGTCTTTAGTATTTTTCGTTTTTTGAGCGAAACAGCAGCAAGAAACAGCAAACAGCAAAAGAAGTTTGTTCATTTTGTAACATTTAACGATAAACTTAATGATTTTAAACTAATTTTGTACTGCTTAATTTCTATTCAAATGCACCAAACTACAAATACCGTTTTAATGATTCGTCCTGTTAGTTTCAGGATGAATGAACAAACTGCAGTCAATAATTATTTTCAAGAAGATTTAGAACTAAAAAACTCTGAAATCAATGCCAAGGCACAAGCGGAATTTGATGCCTTTGTTGAAAAACTGCGTACGGCAGGTGTTAATGTCATCGTAGAGAATGATGATAAATTGATGGATACTCCAGATTCCATTTTTCCGAATAATTGGGTAAGTTTTCACGAGAACGGAGATATTGCCGTTTATCCCATGTTTGCTGAAAACAGACGAAAGGAGCGAAGGGAAGAGATCTTTTTGAGTTTGGAGGATGATGGTTTTCACATTGAAAACATTGTAGATTATACAAGTGCCGAAGAAGACGGCTATTTTCTGGAAGGCACAGGAAGTGTAGTTTTAGACAGAGTTAATGGAAAAGCATACTGCGCATTATCACCACGTGCCGATGAAGAGTTGTTCATTGAATTCTGTGAAGATTTTGAATACACACCGATTGTTTTTATTGCTAACCAATCTGTCGAGGGCGATCGTCTGCCTATTTATCACACTAACGTTATGATGTGTATTGCCGAAACCTTTGCGGTGATTTGTTTGGATTCTATAGATGACAAACATGACAAAAAAAATGTCATAAAACATTTGAAGGAGAGTAAAAAGGAAATTATCGAAATTACTGAAGACCAAATGGCAAATTTTGCTGGAAATATGCTTCAAGTGAGAGGTAAAGACGAAAAGCGAATTTTAGTAATGAGCCAATCTGCTCATGATAGCTTAACATCTTTACAGATTTCTAAAATATCAATGCACTGCGAGATTTTATCTTGTCCACTTGAAACAATCGAAACATGTGGCGGTGGAAGTGCTCGTTGTATGATGGCTGAAGTATTCTTGCCTAAAAAATAGAGATTTGGCTTTTACGATTTTGAAAAATATGTTTTTATTATTGCACTCGAAAATATTTGTAATTTTCTTCAATAATCAAGGTGTCCTTTTTTATAGTTGATTTTTCAATTTTGAATTTTGAATTTTCACAATTCATCAAAAACTGACGAATGTATAGTTTAGGGAAGAGGTCTTCCATTACGGATTGTTTCACGCAAAAACAACAAGCTTTATGAAATAGGTTTGGCTTTAGGCAGTTCAACATAAAACTTACTTCCGACATTTTGAGTGCTTTCTACCCAAATTCTCCCCTTATTAAGTTCTACCAATTCTTTGCAGATAGTAAGACCCAAACCAGTTCCTTTTTCGTTTTTGGTGCCAACAGTCGTGAAGTTACTGCCCTTGAAAAGTTTATTGAGATTTTCTTTAGACATTCCAACACCAGTATCTTCCACACAGATTAATGACTTTCCGTTTTGGTCCCGATTGGAAATTGTAATAATATCACCAACTCTGCTAAACTTGACTGCATTGGTTATCAAATTTTGAATAACGATTTCAACCATGCTCTTATCCGCATAGACAAAATCACGCTGGGATTCATCGATTAATACGATACGTTTTTGCTCTATTTTTGGTTCAACCAAGCCAATTTTTGTATGGAATACTTCCTGAATATTAAAAAGTTCTGGGTTTGGTTCTAAATTCTGCATTTGAGATTTAGACCAATTCAACAAATTATAAAGAAGTAAAGACGCATTATTAGCATTTTCACTTAATTCGGGAATCAATTCATTAAATTCCTCTTTCGAAATACTATCTTCTTTTAGCAAATCCAGAAATCCTTTGATGGAGGAAATCGAATCTTTTAAATCATGTGAAACGATAGAGAACAATCGATCCTTTGCTTTGTTGATTTCTTCAAGATGTTGTGTTTGCTCTAAAATAGCATTATTTTGAAGTTGTATTTGTTCATT
>JAGXIE010000187.1 GCA_024635765.1 Flavobacteriaceae bacterium
TCATTAAAATCAAAAGATTCATATATACGCAAAACCCCAGATTTTTCCGGCGTGGAATCAGTTGCAACACGCGTCACTTGCCAATCGCTGTAATGTCTTACAGACCCATCAGGTTGTTTAGTATCGGGATTCACTCCTGGTAAAAAAACAGGAGGATCGGTCATTAACTTAAAATCATAGTTCTTCCATAAAGTTTTATCATAATCCATCATTTCTTTTAAACTAATGGAATCTTTTTCTACACCAAAACCCGTATCGAGCAATACAAAATCATCGGCATACATGGAATAATCAAGATTTTCATTTTGCCACCCTTTAAGATTGGCCATAGCAGTTTCGGAATTTTTTTTGAAGACTTCGTCAACTGACATTTCATCTTCACTGGTTGCTGATTTCTCATTGGCATCTTTACATCCGATAAGGAAAAGCGAGAGACATAAAAAGGAACAGATTAATTTCATAATATTGATTTTTAATTGGTTATAAATAATAAAATTAATCTATTTTAATGAATTTTTAACATAAAGTGATCAAAAACTTTAAGAATCGAACAACTTAAAATAACAGTGTTGAATTATTAGGAATCAATTCTTCCCATCCATATAATCTTGTAGATAAGAAAATCGCTGTGTTAATTTCCCGTGTTCGGTGATTTTTGCACGTTTCAAAATACCTTTATCGTCATTATTGAAAAATGCAGGAATAACGTTTTCCAGAAACATATCACCAAAGCCTTCACTAGCATCCTTCGGTAATTCACAAGGTAAATTATCAACTGCCATCACTGTGATCGCCTCCTTCGCGTCAAAGTCAACTTCCATTTCAGTTTGTGCATCATACCCATAAAATGGTTCAGCGATCGTTGAGGCTCTCAATGTAGATGCGACTGGACCACCCACATCACAACTGATGTCGGCAACAAGATTGATATTAAAATCCGACGACTTTGCGTCTTCACAAGTAAATAGATACGGTGCATTATTGCCATAAAAATGTCCAGCAATAAACATATCAGTTTCTTTTGCATAAGGCATGAAATTGCTTACATAGCCTGAAGGGTCTTTATAAAATTCCCACTTATCACCTACTTTTCCATCTTTTCTTTTGCTATATTCCATCACATCAACCATACAATAAACGGGTTCAGTAAATTTAGATGTTAAATATAAAGCATCACTGACCTTCTTGATATTTAAGTGGTCCAAAATCTCTTTAGCACCATAAGCGACTTTACCTGTCCCGGACAATAAAATTTTGATGTTTGGAAGTTTTATTTTGTCGAGTTCTGTCTTTACTTCATTCAAGTCTTTTAAAGTTTCAACTTTCGGGAGTTTGAACAATCCATCTCTCAAGCCCATAGCCCTAAATCCATTATATGCCCCGACCAATCCTGCATATCTACCAAAACCAATCAGGCGTGCTCCATTTTCATCAATGATGGCCTCGTGGTCAAATAATTCTATATTTTTTTCGAGAATGGCTTGAAGTAATTTTCGATTGTACGGCTGTTTTTTAATGGTATGTGAAAAGAAAAAATATTTCTTATTTGGAATCAAAGCATCGATTGGAACCTCTTTAACCCCGATCATGACATCCGCATCGGATACATCTTCTGTAACTTTAAAACCCGCTTTTTCATAAGCTGAATCTGGGAAGATTCTAATATCACTCGATTCTACAACGAATTCGGACTGTGGAAATTGCAATTGTGCTTCGGCAAGTTTTTCTGGCGAAAACACCACGCGTCTGTCTGGTGGGTTTTTGCGTTCTTTGATGATGGCGAACTTCATACGGTAATTTTGGTATAGAATTTGCACGAAAGTAAGAGGATTTGTAGGCTTTACCAAACTTTTTGGTAACTTTGCACCCGCGTTAGCGATTGAAGTGGTATCCTTTTGTTTTTACAAAAGATATAACGAAAAGCGCGACCTGAAAGGGAACGCCCACTTCTCGATACAATTTCGAAAAAAAATCGAAATCACTCGAAGTGACATTGTAACATTTAATGGGGTCGACTGGTTTTGACAGCAAGACTTATTAGATGGTAAGCACGTCGTGTAATGAAATTGAAACACGTAAAAGACTATTTCAAACTTTTAAACGGCGAGAATAACTACGCTTTAGCTGCATAATCTGAATCACAGTAAGATTGCGCTTATTCCTACTAGGTAGGAAGGCTAAATGTCTCTTGAAAGCCCTGGTCAGCGGCGGTCAGTCTAGAGACATCGTAAAAGTTGACATAGAGAGTGAAGCGCTTCGATTTGCTCTTGAAACTTAAGAAGATAAGTTGTAAGTAGGTTGTCTTTAACCAGCTTGCAATCGAAAACCCAAGAAAAGAATAAACGTGTAGAAAGCCCTTTGGTAACTTGTTTGGACGAGAGTTCGATTCTCTCCGACTCCACTTATTGGGCATCAAAACCCACCAAAAACCCTGTAATCGTATGATTTACAGGGTTTTTCATTTTATTCAATGTCAGATAAAAGCATCTAAAACCACTTCAATCGAGACCAATTCGGGTACCTATTATGAGTTTTAAAAATAGGTCTCGCTAAACCACTTATTTCAATCATTTTCAATATTTTACAATTGTTAAACTTTTGCTTTTTAGATACTATTTACATACTTTTAAGTCATCAAGCGAGACCTAAATTTATGAAATCATGAAAACAGACTTTTCAATTCACTTTCATTTAGTTAATTCAAAGATGAATAATCAGGGATTAGCTCCTATTTATTTAAGATTGACCGTTAACAATAAACGTATTGAATACAGCATTACCAGAAGGATTGAACCAAAATTCTGGAACAAAAGGTCTCAAAAAGTAATGGGAACAAATCGTGAGGCTGTGGAAATCAATAACCACATAGATAATCTGAAACATAAGCTCTATAAAATCCATCAAAGATGCATGGACGAGGATAATTTGATATCTGCCAAGTCGATGATGTACATTTTAAAGGGCGGCGGAAAGAAGGTCAGATACATACTAGAAGTATTCAAAGAACACAACAATAGAACTGATGTAATGGCTGGCAAAGATATTTCAATCAGTACGGCAAAGCGCTATTGGACATGCTATGACCATGTCAAACAATTTATTGAAGAGGAATATAATGTTGAAGATTACAAATTAAAAGATATCGATTATCGTTTTATTATCAAATTCGAGTTCTTCTTAAAAACGGTTAGAAATTGTAATCATAACTCCGCATTGAAATACATTAATAATTTCAAGAAAATTATTCGGATTGCTTTGGCCAATCAATGGATGGACAGAGATCCTTTTTATAATTATAAAGTACAATTTGAGGCGGTGGAACGTGAATATCTTAATGCCGAAGAAATTGATATACTTTACAACAAAGAATTACACTTTGACAGGCTGAAAGTGGTTAGAGACATGTTTGTGTTTTCTTGTTACACAGGTCTCGCCTATTCTGATGTTGAGAAATTGTCCAAGTCAGATATCAGTATCGGGATTGATGGCAAGCAATGGATAAATATCAAACGCACCAAAACAAATACTCGAAGCAACATCCCTTTGCTGCCGATTGCAAAGGAAATCTTAAGTCGATACGCTTATGACCCACAAGTGATTAAAAGTGACCGATTGATTCCCGTTTTCAGCAACCAGAAATCCAATGCCTATTTAAAAGAGATTGCGATGCTCTGCGGAATAACCAAACCATTAACCACGCATTTGGCACGACATACTTTCGCCACGACTGTGACTTTAACGAATGGTGTACCTATTGAAACGGTCAGTAAGATGTTAGGACATAAATCACTTCGAACCACACAGCATTACGCTAAAATAGTTGACAGAAAAGTTAGTGATGACATGAAAATACTTGAAGATAAATTGGAAACGCAGAGGAAAAAGAGGAAAGAAAATCAATAAAAATATCCATTTTAGAGCACAAATTTAGTCTTCAATAGACCATCATAATAATTACAGTTAATTGATTTATTTTGGCATTTGGCAGGAAACATACTCAAATTTGGGACAAGTAGTGGGACAACTACTGGTACAAGTAGTGAACAAGTTGTGGTACAAGCATTAGTACCTTATATAAACAATTACAAACATTATAAATCATTGATAAACTTTAGCTAACAGCTTTTTAAAAATTAAAGATTTTGTTTTTTTATAAATGTCATTCTTTTGAAATCATTTTCAAAACATAATTGGAATTTCAAATTACGCACTTTTAAGCCTTATTCTGAAGGCTCAATGACATTTGGCACAACAGATAGGTCGAAGGGACTTAACTCAATAAAAACCACCTTAAAATTTCCGTTACAAATGACTACTATCGTTAATTTTAAATGCTCTAATTTGTTTTGAATTAGTTACATGGGTTAAGATTCTTTGATTTCAAGAATCTGTAATTTTAGTTTCTCAATTTCCGTTTCCAACTGTTTGATTTTTGATTCTTTTGACATCGGCACTAACTTTTCCAATAGCAATCTTCGCTCTACATATTTTGGCTTTCTAACATGATTCACTTCTTCCAATAACATCATCAACATTCCAAGTGTAGGTTTCAGCTGCTCATTCTCCATAATTTTCAGAAATCCAATTATGGTATTAATTCTTTTCAAAATATTCTTTTCCAACCGCTTCAAGTGAGGTCCACAATCTTCGTAAGGAGATATACCATTTTCGATAAAAAAGGAAATCATAATTTGAAGTGCCTGCGAATGTGTTGGCGCGATACTTTTAGAAAATGTTCTGAAATTTTTGACAGTTTCTGTCTTTATTCTGATAGCTGAAAAAGTGTCCATAATTTTTAAGTTTGTTGAAAAATTTTGCCTGAATACAAGGGTTTCAAGAGGTTTTGTCGAAAAAATTTTAACTCTATTATTTTTTACAGAATATAACTAACTGAAATTAAGATAAATGCATAATCGTAACATCGCGCAGCGTGTTACCCTCTTGCTATACATTTTTTTCGATGCCTCTTCAAAAATCCATACTACCATTTAAGATAAATCCATTCTATGAACGAACATTGGTTTTTACTTATTTTAAGATTCAAAATCAAGGACACTTTAAGTTTTAGAACTTAATTCCATATATAGTTACGAAATCAATAAAGCCATTTACTTGTTATATCTTGAGCGTTTTCCTTTTCTTTTTTCATCTTTAAGCCGAATTTTACAAAAAGAAAAGTCCATTCATAAATAGTATATAAATATTCGCATTCCATTTACTTTATATAGCGCCATCGCTGTTACCTTTTCCAATTCATACAACCTAAAATTTAAAGATTATAAGGATGTATAAAAGGGCGAAGCATGAGACTGGTTATGCCATCCGTTAAGAATTAAATTTTATAGCTTTTATTGGAAATGGTAATGGCTTGTTAGGAAATATTGGGATGCTGCTTTACATTTTTGAATCGAAACAAAATTTGTGCGTTATCAGAGAGCAAAAAAGAACTAGAAAGTTCGTTTTTTTTCCTTGTCTTGCGTCAATAGAAAACATACATAAATTAAGTTTTCCTTGACATTGATGCTGCCTTTAAGACGTTTTAGAAAGCAATTCCTTGACGTAGCGTTTTGCCAAATCTTTAATGTGCTTTCTGCTTATTACATGTGATTCAGCTTCTGTAAATACAGTTGGAACAGTGTTCTTATTTTGAAGTTTTTCGATTAGGCAACTATTCTGTGAAGCTGATAGTACCAATACACCATCCACACTCCCATCATTGATGAGCTTAAAACATTCTTTTTCTTTCTGATTTGAGGTAAATCATTGAAAAACCAATAATCGGTAACCTTGCTCAAAAGTTAAGTTTTGAAATTCTGACAAAAGACTTCCGTAAAAGTCATCAGAAATATGGGGAATGATAACTGCCAATGTTTTGGTTTGTTGTTTTCTTAAGGCAGTGGCGTAATAATTTGGAACATAATTGTACTTGTTAGCGATATCCATAATCAATTCTCTTGTTTCCAAGCTGATATCGTGCTTATGATTTAGAGCTTTAGAAACCGTCGACACAGAATATCCAGTAAGTATCGATATTTTTTTAAGAGTTATTGCTGACTGATGCATGACTTTATTTTTTCAATTTTTTTATAAAATCAATGGATGTTTTGGTCAATGATTTAATTTTATCAAAATCAAAATTGCCGTCTTTATCTTTTACAATCAATTTAGAGCCCATTCCTACACATGTCACACCAGCACTGAACCATGCACTTAAACTTTCTTCTGTTGGTGCAACGCCACCAGTGGGCATAATACTTGTCCATGGACAAGGGCCTTTTATGGCTTTCACGTAGCTTGGGCTATAGGCATCTCCCGGAAACAGCTTAACGATTTCGCAACCTAATTCTTCAGCTTTAGCAATTTCTGTAAGGGTAGCACAACCAGCAGACCACAACACTTTTCGTCTGTTGCAGACAATTGCAATGTCTTCTCTTAATACTGGTGTAACAATGAAATTCGCACCCAGTTGCATATACAGTGACGCAGCTGCAGCATCCGTGATGGAACCAACGCCTAACGCCATTTCTGGAAGTTTGTCGATTGCATATTTATTTAGTTCGGCAAATACTTCATGGGCGAAATCGCCGCGGCTTGTGAATTCCAAAAGTCGTGCACCTCCATCATAGCAGGCTTTTAAAACCTTTTTGCCCACTTCAACATCGTCATGGTAAAATAAAGGTACCAAACCTGTAGAATTCATTAATGTTGCAACTTCTATTTTTGAATATTGTGCCATTTGTTTATTTATTTATCTTGAAACCTTGCCTGAAGCATCTCCACTAATCAGTTTTTCAATTTCATTCAATGTAATCAAATTATAATCGCCAGAAATTGTATGTTTTAAACAACAAGCCGCAACTGCTATATCTAACGCCCTTTGTTTGTTTATGTTATCATTTAACAACCCATAAATCAATCCTCCCATAAAGGCATCTCCACTTCCCACTCTGTCCACTACTGGTGTGACCTCTTTTACCTCGGCATTGTAAATCGTCTTTCCATCATATAGAATCCCACCAATACGTTGATGTGACGCACTCACCGAATATCGCAATGTTGTGGCTGCTATCTGAAGATTTGGACAGAGTTTAAAAAGTTTATCGTACAATACTGGAAGTGATTTCTGATCTTGATAATTAGGTTCTTCTTTCCCTTTCCCTAACATGAAATAAGCAGTATCGATATCACCCAATATGACATTGCTAAATTCTAGTAATTTCGGCATTACCTCATCTGGTTTCTTACCGTATTGCCATAATTTTGAGCGATAATTCAAATCACATGAAATGGTGATTCCCAATTGATGTGCTGCTTTTACGGCTTCCAAACATTCTTCCGCAGCCGAATGTGAAATCGCAGGTGTAATTCCGCTCCAATGAAACCAAGTGGCATCTTTTAATACATTTTCCCAGTCAATAGTGCCTTTTTCAATGGTTGCCATCGAACTGTTCGCTCTGTCGTACACTACATTGCTGCCTCTTGTACCCGCTCCAGTCTCCAAAAAATAAATTCCCAATCGATCACCACCATAAACTACGTTTTGGTTTTGAACATTGAACTTTCGCATTTCTTTCAAAGCGCATGCTCCAATCTCATTTTTTGGTAATCTTGTTACAAATTCAACAGGGATACCATAATTTGCCAATGAAACCGCAACATTAAATTCACCTCCACCATAGGTCGCGGCAAAGAATTTTGCCTGTGAAAATCGCAAATGCCGTTCCGTTGATAAGCGTAACATGATTTCACCAAAGGTGACTACTTTACTCATTCTATTTTTTATTTACAGTCCTAATTCTACCAAAAACTGCCATATCTGATTATTGATCGCTCGTTTTTCATCATCAGAAAACTTACCATGTGTCCCATCTGACACCGTTACAAATTTTGTTTTGATATCGTAAGTTAAAAGTTTTTTATTAAGCTCAACGGATTGTTTGTAAGGCACCGTTGGGTCTGCATCTCCATGAACAATAAAAACTGGTGGACTCTTTTCATCCACATAATACAATGGCGATACGGATTTGACAAAAGAAGGATCGTCTTTTCTAGATCCAAGCCAATTTTGCACGGAACTTGATCTAAAAACGTTCTCATTTGATAGATCTGTTATTCCGTATTTATCGATAATGGCAAAAATTTTGATGCCATCTGTGCGTTTACAATTGATATCAAACTTTGGATCACTCTCAGAAAGTCCTGCCATTAATGCCAAATGTGCTCCTGCTGATGAACCCATAATAATTATTTTATCCTTATCAAGATTCAACTCTTTAGCATTTGCAATCAAATAATTTAAAGCACATCTTACATCTTCAATTGCACTCGGCGCTTTTCCTTCACTCTCCAATCGATATTCAATATTGGCAACGGCAAATCCTTTTTTGAAAAACGAAGCAAAACCAGTTTGGGTTTCTTTAACTCCATGATTCCATCCACCGCCGTGAATGTTGATAAGCAATGGAGTAGCAACCGTTCTGTCAGTTGGTGAGTAAAAATCCAATGTTCCTTTCCAATTGTCAACTTCTGTATAAATAACATTCAATCGACTTGAATAGTTATTTGGCAATTTAATAGATCGTGTGATTTTTTCTGTTTGAGCAAAAGTGCGCGTCATCATCATTAGCACGAACACAAAAAGGACAGTTTTAATCACAATAAAGTTATATTTAAATTCCTAAAGCTTGTCCACCACCAATTTGGATCGTTTCAGCGGTTATGAATGATGCATCCTTACTTGCCAAAAAAGAAACAACACCAGCAACATCTTCAGGTTGTCCTAATCTTCCTAACATAATATTATTTGCCCAAGAGGCGAAAACTTCTGGCTTGGTTGCTTTGATTTGCGCGTGAAATGGTGTGTCAATTGTACCTGGTGATACAGCATTAACTCTAATTCCATATTCAGCTAAATCTTTTGCCAAAGCTCTAGTGATGGCATGAACGCCAGCTTTGGATGTTCCGTAGATTCCTGCACCAGGTCCACCAGCGGTCCATCCTGCATTTGATGTATAATTGATTATTGAAGGGTGTTCTCCATTTTTAAGAAACGGTATCGCTGCTCTTGAAGCAAAAAACACCGAATCAAGGTTAAGGGCCATTACATTTCTATAAAATTCTGTTGTCATTTCTTCAAATCTAGATCGCCCACCCAATCCACCTGCATTATTTACAAGGACGTCTATTCTACCGTATTTTTCTCCAATCTTTTTGATATTTACGGTTACTTCTTCTTCTTTTGTAACATCGAACCCGTAATATTCAGCCGTGATCCCTTCTGCAGTGAGTTCTTCAACTCTTTTAGCTCCAGCTTCATCTTCTATACCATTTAATACTACAGCATAGCCGTCTTTTCCTAATCTTTTTGCGACTTCAAAACCTATACCTCCTGTAGCTCCTGTGACTATTGCAATTTTTCCTTTTAAATTATTCATAATGTTGATTTTTGTGATTTTGCTTTGATATTAATAATTTTACTTTTCTTTTAGTGGTTCTATTTTTGGACATAAAAACCAGACACTAGCCATCACTATAAAAGCCAGGGTAGCTCCTACTACAAATGCGGGTGTATAGTTTCCTCCAGCAGTTAAAAATGGAACCAACATGGTTAAACCTACTCCTGCAAATTTTGCTGACATACCTGCAAATCCAGATAATGTACCTACAGTATTTTTACCAAACAAATCACTTGGTAAGGTTTGTATGTTGCCTATTGCTGTTTGAAAACCAAATAAAACCAATGCCATTATGATTACTGCATTTATTGGTTCTCCAGGTTTTGCTAACATCAGTAATGCTGGTAACATAATCAAACAACCTAATGTGATGACCATTTTTCGAGTTTTGTTGATCGTCCAGCCTGCCTTAATTCGATTTTGAGCAAGTAAGCCTCCAAACCACGCTCCAATCATGGCCCCAACGTACGGTACCCAACCGTAAATACCAATTTCCTGTACATTAAATCCGTAAACATCATTAAGGTAAATTGGAATCCAAAAAACGAAAAGCCACCATATAGGATCTATAGCCGCTGATGCGATAATGACTCCCCAACTCTCCTTGTGAGATAGCATTTTTACAGTAGAAGGATTGTATTCCTCTGCAGGAGATAGCCCATCGCTTGTCTCTTTTGATTTTTGTCCCTCTAAAATATAAGCTCTTTCTTTTTCGGTAAGCCATGGATGTTTATTTGGTGCCGCTTTCATAAATATCCACCATGGAATCAACCATAATAAACCAATCAAACCTACAACGACAAAAATCATTTGCCAACTTAAATAAACAGTAAGAAAAGCAATAGCTGGTATCGAAATAATACCACCAATTGCTGCGCCAGAATTGAATATACCTTGGGCAAATGCTCTTTCTTTTGAAGGAAACCACTCTGCGTTGGCTTTTGCGGCTCCAGGCCAATTACCCGCTTCGGATATCCCTAGAATAGATCTAAATATAGAAAAACTCAAAACACTGGAAGCAAATGCATGCAAAGCCGTAGCGATTGACCAAAACCCTATGGAAAAGACGAAACCTAAACGAGTGCCTACCTTATCGAATATTTTTCCAAAAATAACCTGACCAAAAGCATATGAAAATAAAAATACGGACGATATCCAACCATATATTTCTTTCCTTTCATCCATGGATTTATCAGGATACAATTCTGCTGAAATATCTGGCCATAGTACATTTAATGATTGCCTATCTATATAATTGATGACAGTTGCCAATGCAATTAATCCTATCACCCACCATCTTAATCCTTTAAATTTCATATATTTTTTAGATTTTAAAAAATAAATTTTAGAGCATTTTAATGAATTAAAGAGCGAAATCTTTTGAACTTGAAAGTAAATTAAGAATATAGAATCTAAATCAAAATTCACTTTCCCTCCAGCGGTTATTATTTATAATTGAAAATGAAAATCGTGCATTTTTCTTTCCAATGAGATTGCCTTAAATACTATAGCAATATTTATATAATTCCTTAAAATGATCTTTCATTTTTTGTTTGGCATCTAAGGTATCTTGGTTTTTGATCGCTTCAAAAATTGCTTCGTGCTCCTTTATACCAATGACAGGCTGGTTTTTATCACATACATGATATTTTTCAAAATTTGTGATAATTTCAGGGGTGATTATAAGCATGAAGGTGTTCATTGTACTATTTCCTGCAGCCTTTGCGATTGCCAAATGAAACAACAAATCTTCTTGCACCGCATTTTTCCCGTCTAAAACTTTTGTCGTATATGCGTCAAGGGCTTCACGCATTTGTATTAAGTCTTCGGCTGTTCTCCTAAGTGCAGCAAGTCGTACTGTCTTTAATTCCAACAGGATTCTGGTTTCCACCAATGATTTAAAATCCGGTTCTTCCAATCGCAGAATATCTTCGACCATACCGTTTAAAGCTATGATTCCTATATTTGCGACAAAAGTTCCACTTTGTGGAATAGATTTTAGTAATCCATAAAGTTCTAATTTCTGTATGGCCTCTCGGACATTACCTCGGGAGACACCAAATTTTTCGGACAAACTTCTTTCAGAAGGTAATTTATCTCCTGGTTCTAAATTTTTGTTATTGATTAAATCCCTAATTTTGGAAATGATATCCTTCTGAATAAATTCACTTTCATTTCTAGTTAGTATTTCAAATTTCATATGTTACTATTTATTAATTAGGCTATATCGTATATAATTTATCAAATGTACTTATCAAAATTGGTAAACCAGAATATACGCTAAAAATATCGATAATCGAGAATCATTTTTGTGAATTTTACTGATCAAAATATGACCAGCAAAACTCAACAAAAGGCATCAATTTAGGCTAACTCAAATAAATTTAATGCGATACTTCCAATTCGTAATAATTAACTTTTGCAAAGGCTCCTTCATCTCTTGATTGAAAATAGTTGCCTGCTTTAAAATAATTTTCAAATACTCCCCACTTTCTCATATGGATGTTATCATAGACTTTGTACTCATTATTGTTAAGGATGACTACCATTTTACCGTCAGAGACTTGAACTTCTAGGGTGAACTTTTTAAACCCCACTTCCTGCTCAAAATTGAAGCCTTCATCATCATCCCACATTTCTTCATGCAAGAGATCGTTTCCGTTGGCTGATAGATTCTTCACTATTTTGGTCTTGACTCTTATTTTTCCTTTATCCCAATAAATTTTTAATATTGGTGGCGCGTTATTGTCTTTTTGACCGATTATATCTCGTTGCTCATTCGTCAAACGACCGTGAATCTGCATGATGATGACTTTATGGTATTTTCCGTCATCACCTCTAGAGACTTCTTCCATCTGCAACTTGCCTTTCATATTGGCTCCTTGGGCAAATGTCCAATTGGTATTATTATCACCAGGGACCATTTGCTCTCGTAATTCAGTTCTAGAGTATTTAGTATTCGCCGTAGTGGCATTACTAGGATAGGTATAGAATACAAGCGCACCTTTTGTGGAATCGTTATACATATAAGGTTTGAGCACCTCATTAGTAGCATAATCCAAAATTTCTGGTGGCTCAACACTAATCGCTTTTTTACCATTTCCCTCTGGAATTGTGACAGACCAGTGAGATAAGTCAATTTCTGGAAGCTTATGTTTCTTTTTCTTCTGTCCATAGGAAGTGACAAAAACAAAAAGTAACAGACACAAATAGAAGTTTTTTAGAGTCATCTTAAGTCCTATTGTAAATCGATTTCAAACGAATCAATGTAAGCCTCATCGAATTCATTATAAAAGAATATTGCCAGAGAGGTATTAGTACCCGAATTAAATGTCAACGTTCCCGTTATCAATTCACTCGTTCCCGCAACGGCTTCAGAAAATGTTACAGATGCAACGGTATTGGCGACAATGTCAGCCGGATTATCAGTTGCTGTTAACATTTTGACATGTAAGAGTCCATTATCCGAACCTACATTGTCCTTCATTCTATACTTGAATGTTAAGACGTAATCGAAATTTGGACTAAATTCAGAAATTAGCTGATACCCAATTCTATCACTACCTGGGCTTGGCAATTTTGCTCCATTGTTTCCTTCATAATAACCATTTGACCCTGTTATCTGAATGACACCACCCAACGCACTATTTCTCCAAACATCTCTACTATTGTTACCATTATCAAAACCTGGCTCAAGGATTACAGGAATTAACGCTTCTGGTTCTTCTGGTTCTACAACTTCAACATTTATTGTAATGACATCGGAAGCGCCATTGCCATCGCTTACTGTAAGTGATACAGGATAGGAACCTTCTCCTGAAAAAGTATATGATGGGTCTTGGAGTGTGGACGTTGCACTACCACCAAAATTCCAAAGATATGTTGTAGATTCAACGGAAAGATCTGTGAAATTTATTTTTCTATAATCAATCACATCAGCTTGATATGAAAAATCTGCTTGAGGTAATCTCGTGTCTATTTGAGAATTTGAATCTGGCAAATCATCTCGAAAAAGCTCATCACCAACACAACTAACTATAAAACTAGAAGCAACTAGACTTAACATTAATAGTGTGATTTTACGGAAAATATTTACTTTATTTTTCATGATTTATTTTTTTAATTTTTTAATATCCTGGATTTTGAGTTAAGAGACCGCCACTCAAATTAATTTCTCTTGCAGGAATTGGCAGTAGTAAGGCTCTGGAAGTATAGACATATCCCATTTGAATTGCATGCGCTGACAATACGGCATCTGCAACACCGAATCTTATTAAATCGAACCATCTTTGGTTTTCAAATGCAAATTCGACACGTCTTTCCACGAGCAGGTCATTTTTGGTAATGTTAGTTACCGGATCTGTCAATCCAGCTCTGTTACGTACTTTCTGAAAAGAAGTTATAGCATTAGAACTATTAGTTTGAGCACCTCCAGCTAGAATTGCTTCAACGTGCATTAAAAGCACATCGGCATAGCGCAAGGCGATGTAATCATTACCTGCTTGTTGAGGGCTTGGACCGTAGTAAGCTGGCGTGACAGTAAGATCAGTCCCATCAGGTAAAAATTTTGTCACTTCAGACCTATTATTACTTGGCCAAGTGATGTAAGAAACAGCTGTTCTATTACCTCCATAATCTTGAAAATCTGATATAAGATTTGCGTTGACAATGTTCTGTCCATCATCTCTACCATTACGAAAAGTTGAGGTGAATTCAGCTGAATAACCCTGACTGTCAAAAGGAACGCCTGTTGCATATCGAATGGTAAAAATAATTTCCTGATTCATTTCTGAATAAAAAACATCTCTAAAATTAGATACTAAACCAAAATTTCCACTCGAAATTATACTTTCACACAATGTCTGTGCACCTGTATAATTACGGTTTGGTTGCGTTAAATATACTTTTGCCAAAATTCCCTGTGCCGCTGCTTTTGAAGCTCTCGATTTGAAAGAATTGTCTAAAACATCAATGGCCTCTAATAAATCTTCTTCAATTTGCGCATAAACCTGCACCGCAGGAACTCTTGTGAATAGAAGGTTAGTTTCTGTTGGACCTACAACTGAAGTTACTAAAGGAACATCGCTATACAATCTAACCAATTTAAAATAAGCATAGGCTCTTAAAAATTTGGCCTCCGCTGTATATTTTGCGCGATTAGCTTCATTTGCAACATTCATATAGCTCAAAATATTGTTCGCTCTGAATATGACTTCATACATAGATTGATAATAATCTTCAGATTCCACATTGTTGGCATCTACCACATATCTGTGAAAATCAGACTTTGACCCTTCAAGCGTTGCGTTTCTTGTATTATCAGTACGATGTTCCGTTAAAAGGTGTTCAAATTGAACGCCTCTGTTTGCTCTTCCAATGTTTGTTTCGACATTTTCACTTGTACCCTGAAGTGCATCGTAAATTCCAATTATCCCTGCCAATACATCTTCATCGGTTTGGAAAAACTGTTCTACCGTCACTACAGTGTCTGGTAATGGGCTCAAAAAATCTTCACTACAGGATGTAACCATCAATCCTGAAATGGCAACGATTAAATAATATTTTATAAATTTCATAATTTGTTTTTTTTTAAATTAAAAATCAATGTTCACACCAAATGATACTGTACTATATATAGGTGTACCCGCTCTTTGAGAACCATATGCTCTTGGATTATCTCCATCTACATATTCTGGGTTGAAACCGTGATAATCATTTGCCTTTATGTAAAGTAAATTTTGTCCGGTTGCATACAACCTCAATCCAGTCAAGCCGATTTTTGTTGTCAAATCATGAGACATGTTATAACCAAGGGTTACGTTTCTCAATGAAAAATAGTCTGCGCTTGCAATAACCTCACTTGTCAATACCTTTTCTTGGATAAATGATTCATGTGGTACAAGACCGTCTGTAACGGCTTGCGCTTCTCCGCCACTCCTGGTACCATTACCAAACCAATTGTAGAAATATTGGTCACCTATATTATTGACTTGTGCTCCCAAACTTCCTTGAACCATAAAAGAAAAATCAAAGGCTCCAAACTTAAATTCATTCGTAAAACTATAAATTAAATCTGGGTAAGGATCTCCAAGGATCGTTTTGTCAGCTTCGGTGATAAGACCATCGCCATTTAAATCTTTCACTATTGTATCTTCCGCTTGACCATTAATTCGATTCCAAGGCCTGTCAACATAAGTGGTTCTAAAATCAGTCTCATTGTAAGCATCCGTATCAACGACAAATCCCCAAAAAGATGATATAGGTTCTCCAATACGGTTTATCCATTGCGAGTTTCTACCATAGGTATCTTCTATTAAAGCATTGTTTGAATCACCAAAGCTCAATAATTCATTTTGATTGGTAGATGCAATGAATGTAGAATTCCATGAAAATTTCTCTGTAGAGATATTTTTAGTCCTTAATTCTAGTTCCCATCCTCTATTTTGCACTTTACCTAAATTCACAATTCCTTGTTGGAAGCCTGTAACGTAAGAAACAGGATCGTTCAATAAAAGTTTATCACTGGTTCTAGTGTAATAATCAAGTGATCCAGTAACCCTATTGTTAAAAAAGCCAAAATCTACTGCGGGATTAAATTCTTCCGACGCTTCCCATTGTAAAAACAAATTCGCAACGTTAAGTGCAGAAACACCATTTGTTGAACCTTCAGTAACGGCGTTTGAGTTCTGCAATAATGCCAAATACGGCCATATATCTACGATATCATTACCAGTATCAAAATTTTCTGCTCCAGTAAGACCATAACTCGCTCTGAACTTTAAGTTGCTTATAAAATTGCTATCCCTTAAGAAGTTTTCTTTGGAAACATTCCAACCTATAGATGCCGCTGGGAAATTACCCCATTTAGTTTGCGGCCCAAAAACAGAACTACCATCCCGTCTAAAAGAAACAGAAAGCAAATATTTATCATCATAAGCATAATTGATTCTGCCGAAATAACCAATTTTGTTTTGTTCTGTATTGAGTTCAATTGCAGTAACTGTTGACGGCGTTGCACCTTGAATATTTTTTAATAAATCATTGCTGTATCCAGATCCTTCAACTTGACTGGTCTCCGATATCCTTTGCTGAACTGTCACCCCGGCCAAAACATCAAACTCATGATTACCGAAAGATTTACTATAATTTAAGGTATTATCAGAAATCCATCTAGATCTAAATCTATTATTCAGGCTATATGCAGCTCTACTGGCTCCACCTGCGTGATGCTTCGTACCATCCCATCGTGTTCTCTTTCTTTGCTCCAAAGTAACACCCATGGAGGTTCTTGCTATTAATCCATCTGTAATCTCATAACTTAAATAAGTTGATCCATATAACTTCGTATTATATTCATAATGTTCTCTCTCTACATATTGAGCATAAGGATTCGAATCTCCCGAAGTACGAGGTCTTTCATTTGAGCCGTCGTTATCTAAATCTAAATTCCTCAAATGGTTTTCATAGAAATAATCGCCTACACCAACGTTTGGATACACGCTTCGATTAATAAATTGTAGACTTTCTTCTGTATGATAAATAGGCAACCATGGTGATTGACGTAATGGGTTGTGAATTGAAGTTGGCAAATTTCTTTGTTTTGTATAAGAAGGTGTCAAATTAAGACCGAATCTAAATTTTTTACCAAATTTTGAGTCTATCTTTAAATTTCCAGTGAATAGTTTATAGTCATCGGTAATCACGACCCCTTCATCACTAAGGTATCTTAATGAGGTGCTAAATTTTGTGCTTTCGGTACCGCCTCTTGCGGAAAAGGAATGACTTTCTATCGTTCCGCCATCAAAAAACACATCTTGCCAATCTCTATCAATACCAGTCGTAGCGACAAGCAATTGTGCATAAAGGGTTTCACCAGAAAGTGTTCCTGTTGCGGCTTGTTCAACTTTCGCCCATTCTGCAACACTCTTTCTGTAATCATCACTACCATGTGCCTCTTTACGTCCAACATATGTTTGGTAACTGAACTTAGTCTTTCCTGCTTTACCACTTTTTGTAGTAATTAAAATGACACCATTTGCACCCTCACTTCCATAAATTGCAGCAGATGCGGCATCTTTTAGTACTTCGAAAGATTCAACATCATTCATATCTAGATTACCCAAGAAATCAGAGCTCACTACTATTCCATCTACAACTACTGCAGGACCAGCATCGGCTGCTATAGATCCAACACCTCTAATGGTAATGGTAGGTGCGGCACCAGCTTCCGCATTGGTAGCCTGTATATTAACACCAGACACCTGTCCGATCAGGGCATCATCTACCCTAGAGACAGCAATTTGGTCTAAATCATCATTTACAACTTTGGAAATGGCACCTGTTAGATGACTTTTCTTTTGCGTACCATAACCTACTATAACAATCTCATCTAATTTGGCAGCGTCTTCAGATAGAGTAACATTCAATGTTGTCTGATTATCTATGATGACAACTTTTGTAGTAAAGCCTATATATGAAAACACTAGAACATCACCACTTTTTACCTCAATTTGATAATTACCATCAAAATCTGTGGTGGTTCCTTTTGTAGTATTTTGTATGATAACATTAACTCCTGGAATAGGTTGCTGGTCGACAGCCGAAACTACCGTTCCCGTTATCTTGCTCTGAGCAAATAATGAGACATTAACTACCATGAACAGTATTAATGTCAACTTAAATTTTAGATTCATAATCGGTTGTTTTTGTTAAAGTGTTGTTTCGTGAATAGTATTCATTTTACCTCACTTTATTACAAATTTTACAGTCATGAAATATACTTTCGTATCTTTGCAAAACATATTGTTGCAATAAAATGATATGTTTTTATCTTACTTCCCTCCAAAGAAGTAATTACCTTAAAAGGATGGGCGTGCACCCGTCCTTTTTTTATGCTTGAAAACCAAATTGTAAATTGGTTTACCAGATTGGTTTACCAAATATACTTAAAAAATTGTTAACTACAAGGGTTTCGTAAAATATATATGTTAAAATTATATACTTATAAGATAAAATAGTATATATAAAACAAAATTGTAGGTATTCTATTACTACTCCATAAAGTCCTCTCGTATAGGACTAAAGACATCTATTAAAATTCCTGCTTTGGTGCATGTCGCTCCATGTAGAACGTGCGGCGGAATATAGACTGAATCGCCATCTTTTACTGTTTGTGTCACTCCTCCAATGGTAAATTCCCATTCGCCATCTATACAATATGTTACTTGTGAATGATGATGCTTATGCTCATAACCGATACCACCTTCTTCAAAGAATACTTTAACAAGCATGATTTTGTCATCATAGCCCATAATTTTTCTTTTGACACCTTCACCAACAACCTCCCATTCTTGGTCGTTGTCTAATAAAAATTCTTTACTCGCTCCAAATGTTTTCATCTGTGTTTGTTTTAATTAATTTATTTTAATATAAATGGCCCATTCCATTGATAGACCTTATCGTTTATTATTAATTGATGTGATTTTTCTATTGAATTATCTGTATTGGCCAAAATGAATAGGCTCAATTTGCCATCCTTGGTTTCCATTTGAATTGCTGTGTAATCAGCATTGTTAAGAACAACTTCAACAGATTTAAAATTACTGTAGGCATTCACGGAAAACTCCGAAACTGGACCGTAACTTCCATGGGATTCGATGATGGACGCAAAAATTGTGTTCTGGGTGTTTTTCTTCCGTATGATAAATGTCGGTTCTCTACGAAGATTAAATTCTGGGTCATTGGCACCGATTCGTGCCAAAATCAATTCATCGCCTTTTAACGTTACTGAAGTGATGGTATAAAAGTTATTGTTCAATAACCAATTTAAAGTACTATTGCTTCCGTCAGAAACTCCGATGCCTTCTCGATATAAATGTTGATAACCACTCGCATCACCCAACACTTTAAATTCTTTTGGCGACTCATATTTGAAATTGGTTTTTAGCAACTGTCCAAGATAATAAAAAGGTAAATCATATTGATGTGCTTCAGTTGAGGTCACTTTTAAAATATCCAACACATAAGGTTTTGGATTGTTGGCATCCTTAATCATGACCATGGTCCGAAGCATCTCTGTTCCAGGATAGGCATTTTTTTCGATCGCACTTGCGACTTGCAAATTTTCATCTTCGACATTGAAAATATAATTGTCGGAATGGAATTTGCTCCCTATTTCATATTCGCCTTTGAAATGTGATGTTTCATCTTGTACCAAGGCATTATGTGCAATGGTTTGTTTTGCCCAGGTTTTGTTCTCCTTTAAATAATTGCCACCGCCTTTTTGTTCGATATTCACAAAGCGCGCCAATCCATAATCCTGAACCACCTCGTTGCCATTTTCAAATAAGGAATAGGACAGCTTATCATAATGGCCATGACTCAAACCTTGTGCGGCATATTTATAGACCAGTTCCATACCGTCTTTTCTAATGATACCAACACCACCTTCATCACCATTTTGTCCATCACGTAATTGAATGGATTTTTTAATGAATGGTTTCGCTTTTCCTGCCTTAAGTCCCAAGGCGACGGACAATCCAGTGTCATCTAAAATGACTTTGTCTTGCTTTTGTGCAATGCTCAAAAGTTCTGGATTTTGTCCTCCATAGTGATAAGCGATGTCCACGCAGGTTACCAATTCCCTTGAATAATAGGACATTCCTTTTTGCGCATCGTTAATTGTGAAAAAATCGCCATCTTCATCCGACAAATTGATTAAGGCATCGACAGCTTTCAATAGCACACCATCTTTATATTCAAATATTTTCAGTTCTGGTTTTTTATTCTGAAGGGCTTCGGCAAAAATCAAAAACGGATACATGGCATACCTTTGGTAATAAGGACCTTCGGTATAATAACCATCTGGTGAAAAAGGTTCATCGAGATTTCCGAAAAAACCAACTTTCTGTCCTTTCTTTTTAATGAGACCACCATCATTATCTTTCATATCGTCAGGCAGCCCATCATTTTTGATACCATGCAACGCTCTGTCCAATAATTTATCATCATCCATCACCAACGCAATCATTCCGACAGCGACATTTCCCCATGTGCTATGGTTGTGCACTCGATTGAAAAACTGCGGATTGCCAATGGAAATAAAATCAGCAAACGGACGGAATAGGTCTTTTTCGAGTAATTTTCGTTCGTCTTTGGTCACAAAATCATAGATGCAATCGTAAGCCTGACTTGTATAGACCAGCCAATTGGAATCGTTTAAACATTGCCAAAATAATTTGCCTCTTGCATACGAGCGTTCTTGTGGGTGGACAGGCAAAGTCGGGTACAATTTGGCATAAGCCAGCAACATATCACGAACATACACGGCATATTTGTCATCTGATGTGATTTGATACAACACACCAGCTTTTTGCATGATTAAAAAGTTTCTTTTGTGGCGCTCATGAGTATAACCACCCGACAAATCCTTTGGAACTGGAACATCAATTCCCAAAGTTATTTCAGCATCTACTTCAGCTTTTGTTTCTTCCAAAGACGCATCAAAAATGGGAATTGTTCCCAATGACGACCGTATTTCAGAAACTGCTTTTTTAGTTAGAATCAAACTTGGATGTTCTTGTTGCGTAGATTTCTTCTCTTTGGAAACTGTTTTTGATTGTGCTTTACATGAAAACGACATCAAACACATTAATGCAAAAATTATCGAAGAAATTTTAAGTTTATTATTCATTTTTATTAATTAAACACCAATAGGTTAACCAACTATAAAATAAGCATTCTATTAAGAAAATTCATTCAGTATTACATATTATAAACACCTCCATTGATATCTAAAGTAGCACCCGTTATAAATCCATCATATTCTGAAGCCAGAAACAACACGGCTCTAGCCACGTCATCTGCATTTCCTGCACGATGTATTGGAATACCTTCTATGGTCGCTGCAGCAGATTCTTTGGAAGTATGTGTATCATGAAATGAGGTACCTAAAATTAAACCTGGTGCAACCGCATTAACACGAATACCTTCCGGACCTAATTCTGAAGCCAGTGCTCTCGTAAATGTTAAGATTGCACCTTTACTGGTAGCATAGGCTAATGAACCAGGATGACCACCTTTGCGTCCTGCAAGTGATGCCAAATTAACAATACTACTGTTGTCTTTTTTAGCTAAATATGATGATGCAGCTCTAGTCACAAACATCATAGACGTCAGGTTGATATCCATTACCTTGTGCCAAAAATCAGTATCCATTTCGTTTATCATTTTACGAGCAACCAACGAACCTGCATTATTGATAAGTATATCCAAACTGCCAAAAGCTTTAACTGTTTTTTGTACAACTGAATTTGCGTCTGTCTCATTCGTTAAATCTCCACGAACTGCAATCGCTTTTTGTCCTTTATCAGCGGCATAATCCACTAATTTATTTGCTGTATCAGCACTGGAAAAATAATGAATGGCAACCTGGGCACCACTATCAATAAAATGTCTCGTGATAGATTCTCCTATACCTTGAGCACCAGCTGTAATCAAAACATTTTTACCTACTAATTTATTATCTACCATAGCCTTTATAATTATTTTACTTTATCATTTTTATTGAAATAGCCTTCATTGGATACAGCATTATCACTTACTGAAATGCTTCCGGTTTTAAACCACACTTCAGCATAATTTCCATCCTCATATTGTTTTTTAATATCTCCACCATGCGTTTCTGCACCAGAACACCAGTTTTTATTTATTTCCGGCGATTTCCCATTTGTTTGGTTATAGGCGCCAAGTTTAAAAAAACAACCTTCACCAGCATAGGCATTTTCACGCTCTACACCATCTTGTCCTATTGGTACAAATAATTTTTGTGTTTGCTCTGGTATATCTGAAGTTGTTGCATATTCTGATTTAATTAAATTTTTTGTAAATGTTTTGGTTTCGTGACCTTCACTCATAAATTTCAAATACATCATACCCTCTTTAACTTCAATTTCATAACTAAACTCCTCCCCCAATGCTATACCAACTTTAGGCTCTTCTGGGTACGTATTTGCCGAATCACCAACTACAGAAAAGTCATAGCCCCAAACAGCTGTAGAATAATCCCATCTTCCGGAATTATCGTCACCTGCTGTATTAATTTCGTAATGCCAAAAGACTGAACCTTTAGTATGACCTGGGAATTTCTTGTAAAATATTTTAAGCGGTTCATTTTCATGTCCATCAGCACTATGAATCTGACCAACAACCACAGCATACGAAGCTGCAACACGAGCGTCTCCTGTTGAAGATACATTCATAACTCTAAGTGTTGCTGTTAATTTATCATTAGCAGTTTTCGGGTACCATTTTTTGGTTTGTGCCAATTCTGTTCTGGTATTATTTGAAGTGCCATGGGTATTTCCTGCATTTGGTGCTTTAAAAACAACCCAATCTCCTTGGTCATCTGTTGTAGTGTAAAAGAAGTCTTTGTTTTCAAAATTATTTGCTATTCCTGCGTTAGAACCATCCCCTAAAACCAATTTCCAATGGTCAAAAAATGGAATAATATCACTTGCATAAAGTGATTTTTGAGCTTCAACTTTATTAGATTCTTTAGGCTCATTTTTGCAACTATTTAATGTTATTAACAATCCTGAAATTAAGACTAATGATATTGATTTGATGATTTTTTTATTCATTATATATGTTTTTAATTTTAGCATTTACAACTATTCTGGCACATTCTGAAGCTACGTTCACCATTTAAACCGAAAAACGATGACAAAAATGTGACGAATAATATTGCATTGAAACACTTCATTTCGCAGGATTTATAAATTAGTTTGAAATAACAATCATTTTCGAAATGACCTGGTTTTTATTTGATAAATTAACGAAGTAGGCGCCACTGACCAATGATGAAGTATCCAAACTTAATTCTTGTGTATTTGTGTTAATGATTTTGTCAATTACTTTTCTTCCATCTAAACTAAAGACTTGAATGGATTTTATCTGACTATTCATATTTTTTATATGTAATACATCTTTGGCAGGCACAGGGTAAAGTGCAATAGTATGTTCTAAATCAGATTCGTGAACGGATAAAGCAGATGTGCCATAAAATTCTATTTCAGTAATATTGGTCCAAGGGCTTAATCGGGAAGTCCCCGCCGTATTGAATCTTCCATATCCCATTAGTTTTACATATCGTGCGCTGACTGATAGTTCATATTGATCAAAGTCATCACGTGTTCCTGTAGTGGTTGTAATCAATAAATCTCCTGATATGGGAAGAGCCATTGAAAAGTCTGAAGGATTTGTACCTGTTGTAGATACCCAAATTTGCAAGCCATAAGGATCTGCCTTGTCATCTGTAGCGATTTGTATTAAATCAAGATTATACTCATCATTTAAATTGAAAATTACATACTCGCCGTCACCTTTAAAATCTCCTGCTATAATGGCACCATCTCCTGCTGTCCATTGCGTCCCAGTATTTTTATCTAAAGTATTAACAGCATAATTTGTTTTTGGAGGATTGGCATTAAGATCGACTTCTTGTTGTGAAAAAGAATGTACAGTAACTGGATCATCAGCCAAACCAGTATTAATCAGGTTGTATATATCCGTTAGATCCGCCCCTTCTTGTGTCACGTATAAAACTCTGACAATATCATCACCTCCTGGATTTTGTGAAAAAGTGACAGTTCCGGTTCTTTCTGTGGTTTCTGAATTTGCAGTTACAGTTACCGTCACTGTTTCATCACCAGTAGCTGAACTAGGATTGATAGATATCCAAGGATCGTCAGAAACAGCTGTCCAGCTTACATTAGCATTTACAGTAACATCATAGCTATTAGCATCAGCAGTTAGTGTAGGTAAATTGCCAACAATTAAAGTTTCGCCGATTACGATAGTGCAAATAGGGTTGGCTATTGGCGTACCTAAATAATCTAGAAAACATGCTCCAATGCCGTCTCCAACCTTAGTATCCGTCGTTGGTATATAAGCACCCATATCAGCACCTTTACCTGTGGCTCCAGTAAACGTAAAAATTTCACCATCCGCAATAGCCGTGATTCCATTATCTTCAGCAAAACCTGCATTTGTTACGCCTAAAGTCGTTCCTGTATATACATTTCCCGTATAAGTTAATGCCGTTCCAAAATCTGCATAAGCAGTCGCCGTATTACCTGTAATTACAGGAGTCATATTTGGGTCGCCATTAACATAATAAATTAAGTTGTTTGAAACAGTTCCTGTCACATTGTTTGTACCTGTATTCACATTAAAAAATAAAGGAGCATTGGTGTTTATAATCGTGTTATTGGAAAGGTTATTATTTAATGCTTTTTGATATCCGTTTGAAGTACTTGAAGACGTGCAAGCAACTGCATTATTAGCGCTTCCTCCCAAAAAGGTAATGCCATTATTCCATATAGCGTCCGCATTGACCGCGATACAATCTTGAATGTAATTATTAGTGATGGTGTGGTCGCTATCAACAATTCTAATGCCTCCAGTACCATCAACATCTTCACCCAAAAAGTAATTTCCTTCTACCAAAGCATTCGAACCATGTCGAAGTACTAATGAGCCTCTACATCTTCTAAAGGTGTTATTAGTATAAATATTGCCTTTGCTTTTATTAGTGATAATTTCATTTTCTCCATCAGCTTCAACAAAATAGTTGTTAAAAACTGTCGTATTACTATTTACATTTTGATAAGAACTCGTACCTATACGTATCGTTTCACTATCTCCAGCATTGGTCAAAGAAGCATCAATTTTTGCATATTTATAAAAATAATTGTTACTAATGGTATGACCAACGACATCACAACTATTTTCTGAATTATATGCAAGTTCTACTAGAATCATATTTCCAGAAGTTTCTTTATTCATAAATGAGCAGTTAATTACTGTGTTGTAAGTTCCGTATAGGACTATCCAATTATGTTTTACACTCGTATCCTCATCTTCATCATCTGGGTCAACTTGCAAACCATCAATGGCACAATTTTGAATTGTACTACGATTCGCATAATTAGAACCATCTCTAAATTCAATAAAATTACTGGCGCCATAACCTCCTTGCCAGTGAAAACCATCAACAATAACGTTATCTCCACCAATGCTCATTTTCAAACCTCCAGTGAATTTAACCCCTCCAGGAGTTTGAGGTCTCAATGTAATAGGCATTGCAGCGGTACCTGTTGAAGGTGAAAATTTCACTCTTGAATCGGAATCATATACTCCGTCTGCTAAAATAACCGTATCTCCTGAACCGAGCGTTGCAGAAAAAGCAGCTGTAAGATCTTCAGGGTCATCAATCTCATGAGTAGTTTGAGATAACGCATTAATCGTAGACAATAATAAAGCAAATACTAAAGTCTGTAGCGACATTTTTGGAATGTAGATTTTTTTCATTGTTTAGAAATTTTAATTGGTTTACCAGATTGGTTTACCAATATACATGAAATTCAGAGTTAACCAAAAAATATATAGAATTTTAACATAAATCTATGCTCAGTTGATTACTTGAAAAGGGAGGCCTTTAAAAATAATCCATTAATGCCAAAATGCCATTATAAGAGATAATACAGGCAAAAAGAAGTGAGGCGAACAATCCGATGTTTACAAAAATACTTGTTTTGTAACCTTGCATCACTTTTTTGTTATTGACCATCAATATGATTCCGAGGATAACAATCGGCAAAACAAACACATTGAACACTTGTGATAAAATTTGAACCTCAATTGGATTCGAACCCAAGATTGGTCCAATCAAAGCGACCAAACAGGCAATGGCAGTGATGATTCTGAACTGACGCGAATTGGTATCCAAAACTCCCGATTGATAATCGGCAACCAACAGCGGCGCAATCAATAGACAAGGAAAAATAGATGATAAACCAGCACTCAAGGCACCGAAAAAGAAAATGGTTACGGCCCATTTGCCCGCAACTGGCTCCAAGGTGTTCGCCATATCGAGCACTTGAGTGACAACTTTCCCTTCGTGAAAAAGCGCTCCTGCAGCGACAGCCATAATCGTTCCACTAATAATAAAGATTAAAATGGCAGCGGTTATGGAATCCTTTTTTTGTTGCTGTAAATTGTTGATAGTCCATCCCTTTCCTTTTACAAAAAGTGGACGCGACAAAAAGGTAGCTGCAGCCATCGTCGTCCCAACAAACGCAGCCACCAACATTTTACCACTAGGTACTTCTGGAATGGTTGGTATCAAACCTCTTACAACATCCGCTGGAAGTGGTTGCACAAAACATAAAGAGAGTACGAACGACAAACCCATGAGCGTCACAAATATGATGAGGATTTTTTCGAAAAACGTATATTTTCCAACGAGCATGAGCAAGTAGAAAATAACGATGATGAGAACGGCTGTAGTTAAAACCGTCTCGTATTTATAAGGGATTAATCCTTCAAAATTTACTGCGAGGATTTCAAAAATAATATTGGATGAAATGCCCAAAATGCCCATAAGCGAATTCCATTGTCCGAAGGTGATACCGACGATTATCAAAATCGCCAAAATCTTACCGAACTTTAAGTGTTTTTTAAATCCATAGAGGGCTGTTTCGCCAGTAATCAGGGCATAATTTCCATACGCAAACATTAAAATGCCCGAAAAGAAACAACTCAATAACAGCACCCATAACAATTGCATCCCAAATTTGCTTCCGGCAACAATCATGGATGTGACACTTCCCGTACCGATGGTATAACCAATGGCGAATATACCAGGACCAAAGCCCAATATAATAGCAATGATTTTTTTAAGTAGCGACTTTTTGTTTTCGGATGTTGGCAAGGTGTGTTGGTTTTAGTTCTGTTAGTTTATTTCCAGTTCGTGTGATAGAATTTTCCTGAAACATCATCCAACCGTTGATAGGTATGTGCTCCAAAATAATCGCGTTGTGCTTGAATTAAATTGGCCGATGAATTTTCTATGGCGAAATTGTTCAAGAAACTAATGGAATCGTTCAATGTTGGAATTGGCACGTCATTTAGAATACATTCGGAAACTACTTTTTTAACCGCTGGTTTTAAATCTTTTAATTGTTGGATGATATGCTCATTCGTCAGAATGTTATCGGTGGTTTTAAATACCGTTACCAATTCCACCATAAGGTCGGATTTGATGATGCAGCCATTGGTCCAGATTCGTGATAATTCACTTAAATTCAAATCCCATTGATAGTTGTTGGATGCTTCACGGATTAACTTAAACCCTTGATAATGATTAATCAATCTTCCAAATTGGTAAGCTTTTAGAATATCTTCTTCGTTTAAATTAAGTGCCGAATTCCCATCGGATTTAAAATGTCTGTTCGCCGCAGTCCTTTCGTCTTTGTAAAAAGAGGAAAAACGGGCAAACAATGCCGAAGCAATCATGGTACTTGGCACGCCCAATTGCGCTGTGGTAATGGTCGTCCAGTTTCCTGTGCTCTTGTTGCCAGCTTTATCCATGATTTTATTGACCAGCCAATCATCGCCTTCCTTTTTTCTTAAAATATCGATGGTAATTTCCAGCAAGTAACTATTGGAATGCGATTTCCAAGATTCTAAAATTGTTGCGATTTGGTCCGGATTATGACCCAAGGCTTTTAACATGGTATACTCTTCCGCCAACAGTTGCATTTCCACATACTCAATACCGTTGTGAACCATCTTTACGAAATGTCCACTCCCTTCAGTTCCAATATAAGTACAACAGGGTAAATCATTTTCATCTTTGGCCGCTATCGCTTCCAAAAAAGGCTGTATTTTTTTATAACTTTCTTTATCACCACCAGGCATAATGGAAGGTCCTTTCAATGCGCCTTCTTCACCGCCTGAAACACCTGCTCCAACAAAGTGAATACCTTTGGATTTTAAATAATCAAACCGAGCTTTTGTGTCATGATAGTTAGAATTGCCCCCATCGATTAAAACATCACCTTCGGAAAGAAACGGCACAAGGTCTTCAATGACCATATCGGTAATTTTACCAGCATTGACCATCACCATTATCTTTCGTGGAACTTCCAAGGAATTAATGAAAGATTCGACATTATCAAATGGAAGTGCAGTCGACAATTCATCAAATTCATGCTTGAAATTTTTGGCAATGTCTTCTTCCGAGCCGTCCACATGTCTGTTGAATATCGAAATTTTAAAGCCTTTTTGGGCTAAATTCCGCGCCAAACTTTTCCCCATGACGCCTAGACCGAAGAGTCCGAATTCTGTCGTATGTTCCAATGCTTCTTTCACTTTTTGTACGATGTCTTTTGGTGTTAAACTGATATCCAATTGAATAGCATTTTTAGGTACTTCTAAAATTTCAAATTGGGATTTTAGTAATTCTGAAGGCATAAAATGTTCAGTTCTACTATTTAATCTTTCAAAAATCTGTTCGAAAGAACCAGATAAATGCACCCATTTTGCTTGGTTTTCAAAATTCAAACTTAAAGTATCGCGATACTTTTGTTTTAGTGCTGAACACACAATTACACAACTGTTTTTCAGAAGTTGTTGTATTGCTAAAGAATTTAAAGTCTCTAACCAACCTTGTCTGTCGTCATCGTTTAAAGGGTGTCCGCTGGAAATTTTTTTGATGTTACTTTTTGGATGAAAGTCGTCACCATCAAAAAAAGGAATGCCTAACTCATCAGCCAGTAATTTTCCAATAGTGCTTTTTCCACTTCCTGAAACGCCTATTATGAAGATTACTTTTGTCAAGATGATTAGTTTTTATTAGGCTCGGTACTTTCGCCTACCGTTGCATCTCTAAACCAAACTTCTGAATAGCTTCCGTTTTCATATTGTTTTGCAATATCACCACCATAGGTTTCTGACTTGGTAGATTCTCCGTTTGCCTGGTTATAATTACCCTGTTTAAAATAATTTATTTCACCAGCATATGCACTCTCCCTTTCTGGACTTACGGCTCGTCTTGATGCATACACATCTATTACCTGTTGTGGAATATCTTCTTTTGTAGCAAAATCTGATTTTATTAAGCTCTTCGTAAATGTTATAGTTTCGTGTCCTTCGCTTGTAAACGTCAAATACATGATGCCTTTATACACATTTACTTCGTAACTAAATTCTTCTCTTAATGCAATGCCAAATTTCGGTTCTTCAGGATAGGTTGTTGGACTTGTTCCTACTACGGAAAAATCATGTCCCCAAACTGCCGTTGAAAAATCAAATCTTCCAGAATTGTCGCCCTCTGGGTTGATTTCGTAGTTCCAAAACACAGAGCCTTTTGTATGACCAGGAAATTTTTTATAGAAGATTTTTAATGGTTCGTTTTCATGACCTTCATCACTATGAATTTGTCCAATTACAACTGAATAAGATGACGCTTTAGTAGCATCTCCTGTAGTTGACACATGTTGCACTTTTAAAGTACCTGTTAATTTTCCACCCGTTTCTGGAATCCAATGTGCTTTTTCTCCTAATTCTGTTCTAGTATTTTTTGATGTTCTTGAGGTTATACCAGAATTTGGTGTTTTATAAACTACCCAATCTGTTGAGCCATCATTTTCAACATAAAAGAAGTCTTCTTTTTGGTAATTTACCAAATCTTCTACTTGAGTTCCATCGCCTAAAAGGATTTTCCATTTGTCCATAAATGGAATCACATCACTTGGATATTTTACTGTTTTTTCTATTGGAATCTTTGCATCTACAGCTTTTTCAGTAGTCACTTTACAAGAGACCATAGCTATAAATATAACTAGAACAAATACTGTCTTTTTCATATTTTAATTCCCTTTAATACATTAATTTCAGTTTCAAGTTTTGAACCACTTGAATTTCCCCTGAATTTTCAATGGTGTTATTTACAGGTTTTTGGTCTTTTTCGCCCCAAAGAATGGCGATGGTTTTTACAGAATTATTCTTGAAGGTGTTATTTGAAAAGTCAACATTCATGATGCCTCTGTTTTTTATGAGGATGTGGTCTTGTTCCTTTTGCCCAGAGTTGGTCACGGTATTATTTGTGAATACCAAATTCCCACCAATGGTTGATTCATCATAACCACCACGATAATAATCTAAAATATTCTCTTTGATATTCGTGAATTCGGTGTTTTGGATGATGACGAATTCGGCGTTGTAATCGCCTTTGTCGTTGGTTTCTTTGTTCAATAGAAAGCCTCGATTGGAATTTTTGATGACTGAATTCACCACCGAAACCGTATCAGCAAAAGAACCTTTGGATACTCGCATAGCACTATTGAAATTATCCAATACTACATCGTTCAGGAATAAATCGTAAGCCTTCGTCATATTTTTATCTAAGGTTGCGAAGGCATCTTGGTTGCCGTTTCCTTTTAAAATGACTCCGTCCAATTGAAGTCTCGCTTTCGGTTGCATTTCAAACGCAATACTGTTGGAAGTAAATTGCAATTCAGCTTTGGCATTTTTATCGGAAGATGTTAATGTGATATTTTTATTGATGATTAATTTTTTGTCAATCGTATAGATTCCTGATTTCAAAGCCAAAATATCACCTGAATTTGCCTTTGAAAGTAGACTCGTAAGTTCATCCGAATTTGAAACTTCCATTGTTTGCGGTTTGTAAGCTTCTCTGTCAGTTTTGAACCAATCCGTTCCATAGCGTGATTTATCAATCAATACCGTACCATCTTTTACAGGCAAAACGATGGCGCCAATGGCATTTTGTTTGTTTCGTTCCTTGCCGAACAAATCTTTTTCAATCGTTTCAAAATCGAAGCCTTGATACACATCTTCCTGATTTTCTGTGGGAACAAATAGATTTTCTGTTAGTTGATTGACCTGAAAGTTTTTGGTAATTAATCCTTCTGATTGCACCTCGCTTTTATTGCTGCTGTTCGAAAAGTTTTTGAAAAATTTCACGCCGACAACAGAATCATAAGCAATTATTGGAATAGTATTTTCTTGATGATTATAAATAAAATTATTCGCCACTATCATACGTTCTGGTCGTGCGGAACGAATTTCGGACGCTGGAAGGACTTCTTTTTGACTCACATTAGAACCGACGCTAAAATGAAAAGGGGATTCACAATCGATATATGTGTTGTAAGCCACCACCACATCTGTGACCTGATTGTAACGATTCAAAGGTGATTTTGGAATGCCGTTCATAACAGCCAAAGGCGCTCTGAATGTTTTGCCTTTTAATTTGTAGAAATAGTTATTGGTAATCCAATGTCCAGTATTAATAACACGAATGCCGCCAATAAATTCGGAATTGTCATTCCCAATAAATACGTTACCATCAATTTTTGCGTAATTACCATGACGAAGAACCAACGACCCTTCACTTTCAAAAAAAACGTTGTTTGTAAACTCGTTAAAATTGGACTTGCTTGATATAATTTCCACTTCACCATTGCAACGCTCAAATAAATTGTTGTGAACGATGGTATGTGATGGTGTCATCGAAGTTTCGCTATCGCCAATCTGCAACGTTTCGCCATGAGGCCCACCTTTACGCGGTCTTGGTCCAAAATAATTATTGATGATTTTATGATGATTTTTGATGTTTTCATTGCCATCCAAGCGCACCATAATTGTGGGTCCAAAGTTCGATTTTCCTGTGATGTAGCAGTTGCTCAACTCGTTGTGACGCCCCCAAAACTCTACCCAATGGTCAGTATCATCACGATTAGGTTGGGTAAATTCCTCGATGACACAATTGGTCACTTTGCAACGCATCGCAACTGTTTCATCATCAATTTTGAATTGAATCAGGTTTTTGGATGGTGTATATCCATTTTTGAAATATAAATCCTTTACAACTAAATAGCTGCCGCCTAATTTTAAATTGGATGCACCTTCAATTGTGACTTTCCCAGCAGTTTCGGCTCTTAAAACAATCGGATTCTCTTCTGTACCATTTCCTAAAAATTCGATTTGTACATCTTTCCAGACGCCATTTATCATAACAATTTCATCGCCAGCTTTGCAATTTTTAATCGCATCTTTTAGAGTTACAACATCACTGACTTTGATGGTTTTTGTTGAAATGGGTTTATCACATCCAAGCAGGACGAAAAGGCAGAATGCTATTGTAATAAATTTTTTCATGTTGTAATTTATTCAATATTATAATTAAACAAGAAAGCCTTTAAATAAAAGGCTTCCTCGAGAAATTAAAGTGCTATTACTCTTTAATTATTCTTCTTGTAATACTTCCTTCGTTGGAAGTGATTTTCAAGAGGTACATGCCATTTGACAATGATGAAATATTTATTTTATTATCAGTTAAGCCACTTTGTGAATATACGTTTTTACCCAAAACATTAAAAATTTCAACCGATGTGACTACTACACTTGGTGATTCTATCGAAATATAATTGTTTGCCGGGTTTGGGTATATTTTCAATCTATCGATTACGTTTTCAGCTACACCTAAATTAGCATCAGACACTACTAATTCATCTGAATAATTAAATGCCTTGTCAACAGCATATATTTTGTAATAGGTTCCTGCAACATACGTTTCATCAAATGAAGTTGCAGTGCCTATATAGGCGACAGTTCCTAAAAGACTTCCTGTTCCGTTTGTCGTTGTATTGCCAATTTTATAAACACCATTTTGATTTGGATCATTATCGGCAGCAGGCATTGAAGTGTATCGAACCACAACATAACCACCACCATCTACACCACCAGCTGGAGCTGTCCAACTTACGGTGGCCGTTCCTGCATTATTGGCATAGGTGCCCGCAGTTGCATCATTGGTTGCCGTTTCGTCAAACTCACCAGCATACACTACGAAATCGTCGAAAGTCACTAATGTTTCATTACTTCCAGACATCCTTGCGACAGCCCAATTTGAAGCATTAAACGTAGTACCAGTAGTACGGGTAGCATACGCTTTAGTATACTCACCAGCAACAAATGTTGATGCATCTGTTTTGTTTCCTGCGCTTCCGCTAGAAGTGTTATTCAAATAGATTCCGGGATCTAGATCATCACCTGGATTTGCATCAGCCTTATAAAAAAACTGAATTGTATAGTCTGTTGAAACTTGAAATGCTGGGGATGTCGTGGATATACTTTGCAATCTTATATTATCTCCTGCAGAAGCTAAAAGTTGCATTGACGCCGAAAAAGTACCAGTTCTTGCTTTTGCTGCATCATCCTCAATTTCCCTTACTGCTGCCCTAGACGAAGAGGAGACCGTCCATTCCGTCTGAGGAACACCAGCTTCTGAACTACCCGCATTGCCCATAGTACCTGTTGGTTGAGCTTCAAATCCACCATCTATTTCAGGAAATTCTCCAATAACTTGTTGACTCCATCCGTAGTTTAAACACACACAGAACAGCAAAATGCTGTAGAATGTTTTAGAATTTTGTTTTATAAAAAGTAATTTTGTTTTCATAATCTTGGTTTTTATAGTTAATTAATGTGTTACAGTTAAATCGTAATATTTTATATAGGAAAATGCATTGGCATCTGTGGAAACCAAATAATTTCCAGCTTTGAAATAGTTTTCAAATGGCCATTTTTCTAAACTAATATCATCATAAACAAATGGCTCATCGTTATTAAGTTGAAGTTCCAGTCGTGCATCTGTGGCTGTAATTTTAAAATCGAAAGCATCAAAACCCACATAACCAAAATTGTGCTTGATGTCGGACCAAGTGCTTGATGACACGTCCAAGAGATTGTCGCCTACTGTGGCTTCATTTACAAGTGATTTTTTATGCGCCCAGAGATAGCCATCCTTCCAATACATTTTAAGCAATGGAGGACCATTGTTTGAAGAGAATCCATGAATATCCATGTCTTCTTGTGATATGATACCATGAATTTGCATCACAATCACATTATGATAAGTGCTGTTGCCCTGTGTACTTTGTGAAATTGAGTCAACCTTCAACCTTCCACTCATAATACCACCTTCTGCCAAAGTCCAATTGTCTCTCGAATTACTTGGGTTTATAAGCTCCCTTAATTCTGTTCTGGAATATGAACTGTTTGTAGTAGAAACATCTGGATAGGTATAAAAAACAATCGACGCATCTAAAGTATCATCATACATGAACGGTCTAACCTCACTTAAGATTCTATAACCATTATTTATCAATTGGGAAGGTTGATATTCATCGGGACCACCATTATTGTTCATATCAACAGGCAGCGTCACCTTCCAATTTGAAAAATCGATATCCGCATAAATTGCGGTTACTGGAGGTTGTTCTTCCTCATTCTGGGAAATGGGATTTTCAATTATTTCATCAGAACTGCTACACGCAAAAATCAGCACATAAAAAATACCGCAAACGATGTAGTTTATTGAGTTTGATTTATCTTTAATTTTCATCAAAATACCTTTAAAAAAACAAAATTGGTTTACCAGATTGGTTTACCAAATATATGTATATTTGTTTAACAAACAAATATTTCAATGAAATATTTATATTTTTAACAAAAAAACCACCAAAATGTTAAAGCCAGAAACGAGAGAAGCATTAATGAAAGTAAGTACAGCAACCATTGCCACCTGCCTATTCAAAAAAGGATTGAAAAATCAATTCATACAAAATGTGCTTCCTCTTAAAAAAGGGCGAAATACCATGGTGGGAGAGGCATTTACACTACGATATATTCCTGCTCGGGAAGATTTAAATCCAATTTCAGTTTTTCAAGATAGAAAGCACCCACAACGACTTGCAATCGAAGAATGTCCAAAAGGTCATATTTTGGTTATCGATAGCCGCAAAGATGCACGAGCAGCTTCGGCAGGTTCAATTCTTATTACTCGTCTAATGTTTCGGGGGGCTGCCGGAATTGTTACGGATGGTGGGTTCAGAGATAGTGCAGAAATTGCGAATTTAAATTTCTCTGCCTATCATCAAAAACCTTCAGCACCTACAAATCTTACATTACACCAAGCCATAGACATCAATGTTCCTATTGGTTGTGGAGATGTTGCTGTATTTCCAGGAGACGTACTGGTGGGAGATGATGATGGTGTTATGGTCATTCCATTACATTTAGTTGACGAAATGGCAAGCGAATGTTTGAAAATGACCTTATTTGAAACTTATGTCCTTGAAAAAATCAATGAAGGCCACTCTATTATTGGCTTGTACCCATCTGTGGATAGTGAAGCAATTAAAAATTTTGAGGAATGGGTTAAGAATAAAAGATTTTAATTTATCGCATTTATAGTTTCTTGTTAATAAAAACATAAAATCAAAATATTGCCAATTAAATTCTCCACATAAATAGATAGAGAGCATTAGGAACAAAATAATGATAAAATTAATGAACATGATTACGTTAATCTAAAAATTCAATTTGAATCACAAATCGCAAATGAAGATTATGACGATTTCCCATATTTTGAATTCGAATTAAAACTTAACCGTTAAACTTTGTTAAATCGAGGCCAATTCGGTGACCTCTAAAAACAGAGCCTTTTGAAAGCCCTATAAACACTGAAGAGTCGAAAATTTGGTCGTTGTCTCCGACTCCACAAAAAACGCAATTTAATTGTCGATTAAACAAAAAAGCTCAACAAGGATGACTTGATTGGGCTTTTATGTTGTTTCAACTAACTGTTTCAATCGTTCTCCGGCTTGTTCTGCCGTGATGTCTCTTTGAGGCGAACCGAACATCTCATAACCCACCATAAATTTCTTTACAGTTGCACTGCGCAATAATGGCGGATAAAAACTCATATGCCAATGCCAATGGTCATTTGATTGGGCGTTGGTTGGTGCTTGATGAATTCCACTGGAATAAGGAAAAGAACATTGAAATAACTGATCGTAAGCTTTTGTGATTTTTGAAATGGAATCTGCGAATGCCAAAGTCTCTTGAATTGATATTTCAGTGATATTAGTTTGGTGTTTCTTCGGAATTATCATCGTTTCAAAAGGCCAAATGGCCCAAAAAGGTATTAAAACCACAAAGTGATCATTTTGGTAAATGATGCGTTCATTAGCCTCGAGCTCTTGCTTTAAGTAATCACCCAATAAACTTCGACTCGTTTTATGGTAATATTGTTGCTGTTCATGATCTTTCTTAACTACTTCATTGGGCAAAGTAGATTGACTCCATATTTGACCATGAGGGTGTGGATTACTGCATCCCATAACAGCACCTTTATTTTCAAATATTTGAACATAATTGATTGTGTCATTTGAACCAAGCACTGCATATTCTTGCTGCCAAGTTTTAATGACTTTTTCAATATCTTCGACTTCCATATCTGCTAAACTCTTGGAGTGATCGGGACTAAAACAGATGACTTTACAAATACCTTGTTCACTCTCTGCTTTGAATAGACCTTCATGAACTGAAAATTTTGGCGAAGTGGTCTGTAGGGCTGCAAAATCGTTTGTGAAAACAAAAACATCTTTGTAGTCAGGATTTTTTTCTCCATTGATTCTGGTATTGCCAGCACACAGATAACAACTAGGGTCGTGCAGTGGACGCTGCTCGTTAGAAACAGCTTCATTTTGTCCTTGCCAAGGTCGCTTTGCCCTATGCGGAGATACCAAAACCCATTCTCCTGTTAGTATATTAAATCGTTTATGCGAGTAATCTTGCAAATCTGTAGTCATTTTAATTCGATTATGGTTTATCAATTAATGATGTGCGTTCCTTGTGAAAGTTTTACGCTGTAAATAGAACACTCCTTTCCAAAAGATTTTTTGAATTTTTTAGAAATATCCTTTTTGAAATCTTTAAACTCACTTTTAAGAATTAGGTTTATAGTGCACCCACCAAAACCGCCTCCCATCATTCGTGCTCCCAAAACAGCATCATTTTCCTTTGCTTTTTCTACTAAAAAGTCCAATTCTTCGCAGCTTACCTTGTAATTAGTACTCAAGCCCTCATGTGATTGATATAGCAAATCACCTAGAGCCTCAATATCATACCTGTTTATAGCTTCAGAGAACAATTTCACCCGTTCGTTCTCATTGATCACATACAATGCTTTTTGATAATCTTCTTCTGTGATATCTTCTTTTATTCGCATAAGATCCTCTTTTGAAGCATCCCTTAAAGCTTTAACCTGCATTAGATTGGAAACTTTTTCACAAACTGCTCGTCTGTCATTATAGGCGCTTTCAGATAAATCATGTTTTACATTGCTATTAATCAACATGAGTTTATAATTCTTAAAGTCAATTTTATAAGGTTCTGCTTCAACAGTTCGACAATCCAAAAAAAGTGCGCTATTTTTTACACCAAACATACTAGCATACTGATCCATGATACCACACTTAACGCCAGCATAATTATGTTCTGCCTTTTGGGAAATGAGGATCATTTCGTTTTTTGTCAAGCCTAAATTGAATAATTCGTTTAATCCAAATACAAAACTGTTTTCTAATGCAGCCGAAGAAGACATCCCTGCGCCACCAGGAATGTTTCCAGCGAAAACAGCATTAAAATTACCAACAGGTTTGCCAAATAATTGAAGTTCTGCAACAACCCCTATAATATAGTTTCTCCAACCTCCATCTTCAATAGGTCTAATATTGTCATTACTAAACTTATATAATTCTTCCTTATTCAGCGCATAGACTGTACTGTTGTTTGATCCGTTTTTACTTATAGCCAGAACAATACCTTTATTGATGGCTGCGGGAAATGCAAAACCATCGTTATAATCGGTATGCTCGCCGATCAGATTTATTCTGCCCGGTGAAAACACTAATAACGGTTCCGTTTCAAAATGATCTTTAAAACTTTTTTCTACTTCTTTTACTAATTGTTTTCTCATCTGAATTAAGCAAAATAGGCATAGACACCAACAACAATTATGCAGATGGCGATACCTGCTTGTTTAGTATATTTCCAAGGCGTTATATCAACCTGTTTGGTGTATTCTTGTACAAAAGGCTCTTCTCTTGGTTTTAGTTTACCTATGACAAGCATGATACTGATGTTAAGCACAAATAAAATGGCCATGACATCTAAAAAATGAGGATAGGCTTGTGCTTTTACCATTGCCAAACCGGCTAGGTCTGTAATACCAGATGCATCAGCTTCGGCGAGTGCATTATTGACAAAATAAGGTTGAAGTAAAAATTGGCTTAAAATATATAACAAGCATCCAGAAACCAAACCGATTTTAGCCGCAATGGCTGGTACACGCTTCGTTAAATAGCCAACGACAATAATAGTTAATATGGGAATACTATAAATGCCATTAATCTCTTGGAGATAGGCAAACAAACTTCCTGCATTTGCAATTAAGGGTGCGATGAACATGGATGCTATGGCTAAAATCACACCAAAAGCTTTACCATATTTTACAACTGTTTTTTCGTCTGCCTCTTTATTGACATGTTGCTTATAAACATCAATGCCAAACAAGGTTACTGAACTATTTAAAACACTATTAAATGAACTTAAAATAGCTCCAAATAAGACAGCTGCAAAGAAGCCTATCCAGGCGTTTGGCAATACCTTTTTCACCAACATTGGATATGCACTATCAGCACTCTCTAAATTACCTTGAAACATATGGTACGCTATTAAACCAGGTAAAACAACAATTATTGGCCCTAGTATTTTTATAAATGATGCGAGCAATAATCCTTTTTGACCTTCCTTTAAATCTTTAGCTCCTAATGCTCTTTGAATGATTTGCTGGTTAGTTCCCCAATAAAACAATTGCACCAACATCATACCTGTAAAAATGGTATAAAACGGAACCGGATCTGTTGGGCCACCCATGGATTTAAACTTCTCTGGATTTTCAGTCGTTAAGATAGAAAGTCCATCTAGTATGCTGCCATCACCAATCATCATTAAGCCAAAGACTGGAATTAGTATACCACCAACCAATAAACCAATAGCGTTAATCGAATCTGAAACCGCAACTGCTTTTAAGCCACCGAAAACAGCATATATAGATCCTATTATACCTATGCCCCAAACACAGATCCAAATGGATTGCGTATGGGTCACTCCTAACAATTCTGGCACATCAAACATGCCACTAATGGCCAAAGATCCGGAATATAAAATCACGGGAAGTAAAACCACCACATATCCAGAAAGAAATAAAACGGATGTTAGTGTCTTGGTTGTAACATCAAATCGTTTTGCCAAAAATCCTGGAACAGTTGTGAGGCCACCTTCTAAATATTTTGGAAGCAAAAACATTGCCGTCACCACCATTGCAAGTGCCGCGAGTGTTTCCCAAACCATTACAGATAATCCACTTTGATACGCAGATCCATTCAATCCAACAATCTGCTCAGTCGAGAGATTGGTGAGCAATAAAGAGCCAGCAATTACACCAGCTGTCAAACTTCGTCCTCCTAGAAAATAACCATCTGAAGAGGATTCCTCCGTCTTTCGAGTTTTTAAATATGATATGACAGCTACTAAAAGTGTAAATCCAATAAAAGTTAAGAATTGCATAGTATATTGATTAATAAATTAGTAAATTTTATCTTTAAATTTTTCAATACTGAGATTCCAGCTTACGTTGTAATTATCTTGAGGCTCAAGAGTTTGTAAACCAATGTTATTGTTAAAACTATTTGCCAAACCAGTCATGGGTTCAATTGCTATGATATTAGGTTGTTCGGGCGTAAATACTTGCAGGAAATTCTTTTCTGAAGAGGAATCTATTTTAACTTTATATTCGGGTGTGGAAAACTCCAATTGATTATTTTTTAATATGTAAGCATCATCTAGCTTTTTATCTTGAATTTGAAAAGGCATCTTCTCCGAAAAATCTGTTATTCCTGAAATGTTCTGTTCATTTTCAAAATAAAATCGCTGACTGGCTTCGAATTTTAATGCGCTATTATATAAATTTGAACTCGCAAAATAAGGGTGCCAGCCCACGGTAAAAGGGAAAGTCTTATGGTCTGTATTCATAATATTTACTTTGAGATCTATTCCATGATCATGCAAAGTATAGGTCAATTCAATTACATACTTAAAAGGAAATCCTTTGGAATCACCATTGGATCGGTATCTCAAAGTCACTAACCCATAATCAGGAGTAAGTATTTGATCTAGAAGATGAAAGTGTTTATCGTAAACCAAACCATGTATGGCATTGTTATCTTTGACTTCATTACAATCCAATTCGTAATTTGACCCATTGAATGAAAATTTTCCGTTCTTCACACGATTTACAAAAGGAAATAAGATAGCCGATGCATAATTATCTTTATACGTTGAAGGATGAAGGTCTGCAAGAATTTGAACATTATTCAATAATAAACTTTCTAATCTTCCACCCTGATTAAGACAAATACTCGCGCTAACAGTTCCGCATGCGCTAGTTAAATCGAGGTATAGCAATTCTTCGTGTTCTATTTGAATGAGCTGGTACAAATTTTATAATGATTTTCTGATGATAAGGCTGTTTGGGTTTTCAACTTGGGCAAATTCATTATTTAAAATCATTTGCGCGAGTCGTTCACCCATCAGGTTGAAGTTAGTTGATATGGTCGTAATACCTCCTTCTACGATTTCTTTTAATAGTGTGTCATTATAAGAAATAATGCCAATGTCCTTGGCAATTGTCAAATTCTTCTCTTTAAGACGTTTTATAATTCGGATCAAATTTATATCATCAAGGATCACATATAATTCTCCCATTGATAATTCTCGATTATTCAGTGTGTCTATAACTTCTTTTTGAATTCCATGATGTGAACAAAACAGATTAAAGCCATCAAGAATTCCTTGGGGTTGTCGAGCTTCTAGATATAATAAAATTACTTTTTCATAACCTTTTATTTGATTTAGTCCAGCCTGAAGCCCTTGGTAGATGTCTTTTTTAAAATTTTGATATACAGAAGGGTACTCTGACAGCTCTTCATGGGTTTGGTCCAATATATATACTTTACTTTTCGGCAGTCTGTCAATAACATGCTCGGTATTTTTAAGATTGGCCGGCATGATGACGTAATAACTGTAATCTCCAACATTGTCATTTATTAATTTACTAAAGACTTCATGATTAAAATGATGAAAAAAGATGTCTACTTGCACATTGTCACCGAGTGCTGTCAAAAACGAATTATAAAGATCTTCCTTAAAAGAATTGAATTCATCAAACAATAAAAATATTTTTTGATTTACATCGACATTCTCACTATTGACATAATAGCCTTTCCCTACAATCGACTTAATAATTCCTCTAGCTTTTAGTTCGTTGAATGCAGTAAGAACTGTATCTCTAGAAAGGGAATATTGATTTTTCACACTATTTAAAGATGGTAGTTTATCGCCTTTTTTTAAAGTTCCATCAACGATAGCACCTTCAATTGAAGCAACAATTTGTTTGTACTTGGGCGCACCAGACTTTTCTTTAATTTTAATAATTCCCATAAACAAATTTAATATAAATTATTTAAAAAACAAACTGGTAGGTACTGGTTGTTTATATTTAAGAAAAAACATAAATTGCATATTGAAATTAACACAAGTAAAATAGCTATTTAAAATGAAAACTAAAATAATTGTAACAGGAGGATGTGGCTATATTGGATCACACACGGTCATTGAATTAATCGAAAACCATTTTGATGTTGTCATAATAGATGACTTATCGAATTCAACAGAGAAGACATTGCAGCGCATACAAAAGATTACTGGAGTTCTTCCAACATTTGTAAATCTCGATTTAAAAGATGAAAATGCCACACATACTATTTTTGAAACTCATAAAGATGCACTTGGAGTTATACATTTTGCCGCCCATAAAGCCGTGGGTGAATCGGTACAAAAGCCTTTGAGGTATTACAAAAACAACCTTTATTCATTATTGAACACATTAGAAGCACAGAGTGAACATGGGATAACTAATTTTATATTCTCTTCTTCGGCAACAGTTTATGGCACTCCAGATGTATTACCAATTACCGAAAAAAACGAAACACAGCGCCCATTTTCCCCTTATGGAAACACAAAAAAAATTGCGGAAGAAATTTTAGATGACTATTCAAAATCCAATAAAGAGTTTTCAGCTATTTCATTACGGTATTTTAATCCCATTGGTGCTCATGAATCTGGAGAAATAGGTGAGTTGCCTAATGGAATCCCTAACAACTTAATGCCATATATTACCCAAACAGCTGCTGGCATTAGAGAGAAATTACTGGTCTTTGGTAATGATTACCCAACTAAAGATGGAACACCAATCAGAGATTACATTCATGTTGTGGATTTAGCAAAAGCACATGTTTTTGCATTGAACCGATTACTTCATAAAGAGCAAGAGAAATCACTGGAATTTTTCAACCTTGGTACAGGAGTCGGCTATTCTGTTTTAGATGTAATCAATTCATTTGAAGAAGTGACCAATTCTAAACTTAATTATGAAATAACCGGCAGACGAGAAGGCGACGTAGCTCAACTTTATGCGGCTACAGATTTGGCCAAAGAGAAACTAGGTTGGACCGCTAAAAAGGAATTAAATGAAATGATTATTTCATCATGGACATGGGAACAAAAATATAGAAATGAAACCAATTAAACTAGTATGATACAATCTAGAACCACTTTAACGGAAATATCAAGAGCACTGAATTTATCGGTTTCAACGATTTCTAAATCGCTCTCAAACAGTTCAGAAATTAGCCCGTTTACCAAAGAGAGAGTAAAAGAATTTGCAAAAAGCTGTAATTATGTTCCTAACTCCTTTGCTTCAAGTTTTCGCAAAGGGTACACGA
>JAGXIE010000188.1 GCA_024635765.1 Flavobacteriaceae bacterium
CATTATACTGGAAGATGCCGATATAGATAAAACGGTAGAATGGGCAGTTGTTGGAAGGATGAATAACAATGGTCAAAGTTGTGTTGCCTCCAAGCGGTTTATTGCAGTGGAAGCAATAGCCCATGAGTTTCTTAAAAAGTTCAAGGATGCATTATCAAAAATGAAAGTAGGTGATCCGATGGATCCCGAAACAGAATTAGGTCCAATGAGTAGTGAAGAGGCCGCAGTTCATTTAGCCGATCAAGTGAAGCGTTCAGTTGATGAAGGTGCAACAATACTACTGGGAGGCAAACGTGCGGATCGTGATGGTGCCTTTATGGAGCCTACTATACTCACCGATTTGAAACGGGGTATCACTGCATATCACGAAGAATTATTTGGTCCGGTGGCTTCCTTCTATGTGGTAAAAGACGAACAAGCCGCTATTGATCTGGCTAATGATTCTGATTTTGGTTTGGGTGGATCCGTGTTTACACAGGACATCGAACGTGGTAAAAGAGTCGCGGATCAGATTGATACCGGCATGGTATTCATCAATCATCCTACCCAGACACAAGCCGATTTTCCTTTTGGCGGAACAAAACGTTCAGGCTTTGGCCGTGAGCTATCAGAGCTAGGTATCCAGGAGTTTGTGAATAAGAAACTCATTCGCGTAAGTGGATTGAATGATCCGTTTTAACAAGCAGTTGTATAAAGCAATAGAATGATAGAGTTCATCTTTCATTCATAAACTTGCTGCCCACTAAATAATAGTAAATTTAAAATAGGACAATGATACAGGACATACAAGAGCAAGTGGCGGAACCCGTACAAACGATAGTACAAAAGTTAGAAGGTTGGCTTGACTCCTTCATTAGTTTGATTCCCAACATGGCAGTGACCTTGTTGTTATTAGTAATTTTTCTTGTGCTTGCTAAATTTGGAAGCAAATTATTTAAAAAGCTTTTCTCCAAAACATCAAATAACAAAGCGTTAGAACAATTATTCTCCACTGTAATTTATGCTGCAATCCTGAGCATTGGACTTTTTATTATGCTTGGCGTGCTAGGGCTAAATAAGGCTTTAACCTCGATACTAGCAGGAATTGGTGTGATAGGTTTGGCTTTGGGTTTTGCTTTTCAGGATATCGCTGCAAATTTTTTGTCGGGTATTATCCTGGCCTTTAGGAGGCCTTTTAAAATAGGGGACATCATAGAAACAAAGGATATTATGGGCAAAGTAACCAGAACTAACTTGCGCGATACGGTTATAGAGACTTTTCAGGGCCAAGAAGTTTACATTCCAAATAAAGACTTTTTGCAGCATGCCTTTTATAATTTTTCTGCTTTAGAAAAAAGGCGGATTGATATAGCTGTAGGAGTTTCTTACGCAGATGATCTTGATCAGGTCGAAGAGGTAGTGCTAGGCGTAATTAAAAATCTGGATGGGATCATAGATAAGGATAATATAGTTTTTGACTATGCTGAATTCGACACCAGTTCGATCAATTTTAATATTCGATTTTGGATCAAATACCCCGGAGACCCCAACTACTTCAATATGAAAAGCAAAGCCATCAAAGCGATTAAAAGTGCATTTCATGAGCAAGATATTACGATTCCCTTTCCAATACGCACATTGGACTTTGGAATTAAAGGTGGGCAAAAACTCTCACAAATGGAATTGAATATGAATGGAGCAACGAAAGACGTAAATTAAGGTCCAAGTTTATGTAAATCCCAATGTACGAAAGCGATCTATCAGATCACTTTTAATTGTGTATCTAATATATCCTATCGAAGGTGGAATCGACGCCTATGAATATCGTGTAACTTTTTAAATAATAATAAAATGGTAAATAATATGCTTTATAAATTTTTGTTTCGCAATGCTAAACAATTTCAAATACTCTGCTTTTCGCGAAGATCTTCTCGTCTGTTTTTCTTGCTGGCCATAAGTTTAGTATTGCTGCCTTCAAGCGGCTTTGCTCAAAAGGAATGCCCTTCCATTAATGTAAAAATCCAGAATATAAGTAACAATACTGGTGTTGTCGCCTGTGCGATTTTTGAATCCGAAGAAGGTTTTCCTAATAAATTTACAAAATTCGCATCCAAGATCATGTTAACACAAATAGGAGGAAAAGATGCAAGTTTTGAGTTTTCAGATATAAAAGCTGGAACATATGCTATTGTCGTGATCCATGATGAAAACCACAATGGCGAACTTGACACAAACTTTTTGGGGATACCTACAGAAGGCTATGGTTTTTCCAGCGGGGCAGAGGTCACATTGAGTGCTCCTTCGTTTTCTGATGCTGTATTTTCATACGATGGAGGACATCTGCAAATGTCTATATCTCTTAATTATTAAATGTTGAAATTCGCTTGTGTTTTTCAGAAACAAAATTGTTATGTAACCTCACCATGTTAAACACGTTGTGAAGCATTTAATAAAATTGGAGCAAGTCGGAAACTTCAGCGGATTGGAATACTGACCATTCTGAACAAAAGCTACATAATTCTAAACAATATGTACAAAAATGACAAAGGAATCAGTCGGTATACTTCATTTTGGAGTTGGTTTTTGAGTTGTAATTGGAATATTCGTAACACAATTGGTAATTCCTAATAAGCCGACTCTGGATTTGAATATCTCGCAGATTGCCTATTCCCTTGGCTTTACTAGCCGAAGCTATTTTACGAAAATTTTCAAGGAAAAATATGTGTTGGCACCTAATGAGTATAAAAGGCAATTCCCAATATGGTTGGAAAAATGGCTTAAAAGTCCTATTTATTTTGCGTTACCCTAATGCTTCATATTTAGAATTAGATGATTAACGAGAAAATAAAGGCAGTAAGATGAAGATAAATACTACTAATGTAAAATCCATTAGTTTTAAATATTCATATTGCACTAATTACTAGAACTTACATATCAAGAAGAATCAATTTTATAAACATATCTTATTATTCTTTTTTAATAGAAATTGTATATTTGATTACCATAAGACAAATGAAATTTGTTTTCAAACAGTTCTTTTTAACTTTAGTGTACAATAAGGTGAACACGTATAGTTAATGGTGTTTTAAAAATATGATATACAGGATGTTAGGATATTTTAATTAATCCTGCCACCCCGACTTAAAAAAGCTGAACGGATGTTCGGCTTTTTTTATAATCCATCTCTCACACAACGTTAAACCTTTCTTAATTCAAGGTAATTTACCGCGTCAATACTTGGTGTTCCTTACATTAATTATAGTTTTGCAATATATTAAGAACAAAAACACAAATTATGAGTCAAGTAAAAGAAAATGACACAGTGAAAGTACATTACACAGGAAAACTCGTCAACGGTCAGGTTTTTGACAGTTCGCTCGAACGCGAACCGTTAGAAGTGACCATTGGTAAAGGAATGTTGATTCCGGGTTTTGAAAATGCGATCATTGATATGAAAGTGAGTGAGAAAAAAACAGTTGAAATTGAAAAAGAAGATGCTTATGGAGATATTCAAAAAGAATTGTTCCATCAAGTGAAAAATGAGCAATTGCCACCCGACGTAAAGCCAGAAATTGGTATGGGACTAGCTTCTAAAAGCGAAGATGGAAGAGAACATCAATTTAGAGTCGTGGACGTTAAGGACGACCATATTGTAATTGATGGGAACCATCCGTTGGCTGGTCAAAAATTGGTCTTTGATCTGGAAGTTGTAGAGATTAAATAAAAAACCAAGTATTTATAAAAAATCCGAACGTGAGTTCGGATTTTTGTTTATTTATTCAATTCTTATGTAATTTTCAGAGTAAATACGATTGCCGTATTCATCAATTTCTATTTGGCTAAACGAGTTATTTTTTAAATCCAATTCGTAAACAAATTCTTTTCGTTCTTGAATGATTTTGCTCATCATTTCTGAACCATAATCCAATATTTCGGTTAATCGCCTATCATCTGCGCTATAAGTGCCATAACCGAACCATTCCGTTGTATCGGATGGAACATCTTTACTCCACATAACTTTAGTAGCTGTATAAAGTTTAACTTGTCGGTAACCTTCTTGTGTATCAAAAGAATCAACTACTTTATTATCAATATAATTATAAAAGCTTACCAGTTCCCAAGCGCCTTCTAAAGTTTTACTGTCACTGGGATCGGTTGTTGAGTTAGCATCGTTCTCTTTGCCATTTTTACAAGAGAGCAATAGAACAATGACACAAAAAGTGATAAGTGGAGATTTCATAAGATTAAGTTTAAGTGTTAATTTGATTACACCTAATTTACAAAAAATTCACGACATACTTTTCTTTGATTGCTGTTGATTAAAACCATTCTAAATATAATCCTGATACAACCACGCCAAAAATAAGAATCACCAATATAATAGCTACTAACGTAGTTATCGTTATTGTTTTAGTGTCTTTTTGAAAGATGTAATTTCGTGTTTTTTTATCTTCTTCTTTTATAAATTGCATAGTATTATTTTTTTTGTTGTTATTTTTTAATGTATACGGTCTTTATATTCACAAATTCATGAATACCTTCTTTTGAGAGTTCGCGACCATAGCCAGAATTCTTTGTACCTCCAAATGGTAGACGAGCGTCAGATTTCACTAAATCGTTAATAAAGTAGGCGCCATCGTGGATGTCATCGATATATTTTTGGGCATTCTCTGTGTTCTTTGTAAAAACCATTGTTCCCAAACCATATGTTGTATTTGAAGCTAAATTAAATGCGTCTTTAGTATCTTTTGCCCTTGTAATTGCCGCAACGGGCCCAAAAGTTTCATCATCAAAAACTGGCATTCCAGGATCGACGTTTTCTAGGATAGTGGGTTCAAAGTAAGCTTTATCTTTGGTGTTGCCTGCAATTAGTTTAGCACCTAATTCAATCGATTTGTCCACTTGTTTTTTAAGGTTTTCTGCTAAATCTGCTCTAGCCAAGGTACCAATCTCAGTTGATTCGTCCAATGGGTTGCCAAATTTTAATGATTTGGTCTTTGATACAAATCGTTTCATGAAATCATCATAAATACCTTGAGTGACAATAAATCGTTTGGCCGCAATACAGCTTTGACCTGTGTTTTGCATTCTGGCATTGAATAGCGTGTCAAAATGGGCGTCTAAATCTGCATCATCCAACACGATGCATGCATTGTTACCGCCGAGTTCCAACACACATTTTTTTAGATTTTTACCTGCAATTGCGGCTATGGCCTTTCCAGCATTTTCGCTTCCCGTAAGCGATACAGCTTTCACTATATCATTTTCTATGACCTCTTCAATTTGGTTATGATCTGCCAAAATAGTTTGAAAACAACCAATAGGAAACCCTGCTTTAATGAAAAGTTCTTCAATAAGTAGTGAACAGCCAGCAACGTTACTGGCATGTTTTAAAATAACCGTATTTCCAGATGTTAAAGTCGGTATGGCAAAACGCATGACTTGCCAGAACGGATAATTCCAAGGCATAATCCCTAAAATGCATCCCAATGGATCAAAGCTTATGAAACTTTCATCGGCATCAGTTTCAATAAGTTCATCTGCAAGAAAAGATTCTGCATTTATGGCGTAAAAATCACAAAGGGTTTCACATTTCTCAATTTCGGCAATACTTTGTTTGATGGGTTTGCCCATTTCCAAGGTCATTAGTTCTGCATACTCGTTTTTGTTTTCTTCAAGTACTTGAGCTAAATTCAAAATCAATTCACAACGCTTCTTAATTGATACTTTTTTCCATTCCTTTTGACGGTCATTAGAAGTTTTTAAAATTCTATCAATATCTTTTTTAGAATGTAAATGATATTCTTTTAGCTCTGTATTGTTATATGGGTCTATAGTCGTTATTTTATTTGTCATATGAAGGATCTATGTTTTTTGCAATATGTTAAATTCAATATAAATAGCTTTGTTTATTAGGCTTATCTTTTTAAATTTATTACTTTAAATTGCAAGTGATTGATATTATCCACTAAATTATTGACTGTTTTAAAAAATATCAAAACAGTCAATAATTTTATCAATCGAGATATGGATTGAATATCGATTCAGTTAATTTTACTACATAAAAACAAATCAGTTTAATTTAAATATAAAAAACATGGGAAATAATAGTAGCAACAGCACGTTAATTGGAATTTTAGCAGGAACAGCTATCGGAGCAACATTAGGAATTTTATTTGCGCCTGATAAAGGCATCAATACTAGAAATCGAATCGCTGATGAGACAATGGCCGCCAAGGATCGCCTTACGGAAAGTGCTTTGGCAGCAAAAGAGAGTCTTGCCAATAGAGCTAAGCATTTAAGAGATAATTGGGTTGATACGGTGGCAGCCAATAAAATGACATTAGATGAAAAGGTAGAATCAATTGTTTCTGATACAAGCCATAAAGCACATGACGTTATAACCACTTTAGAAAAGAAATTGGCGGAACTAAAAGAGAAAAACAAAAAATTTCAAAAGGCTTAATTAAAAATCATAAAATTATTATATGAATAAGATATTCGAATCTATAAATAATAAAGCCGATTCAGCAAGCGAGATTGGTGAGAAGTATCTAAAGGACACTAAAGAGTATTTTATACTGAAGATATTTGAGCAGTTAACTATTTCAATTAGTATGATTGCCAAAGTCCTCATTATTGGTAGTTTATTATTTATAGGTTTGATGTTTTTATCTGTTGCGGCTTCACTAGCAATTGGGAAATGGTTAGATGATGTTGCATTAGGATATGTCATCGTTTCTGTTATCTTCTTAATTTGTGGAATTATCACTTATTATTCAAGAGCAGTAATCAGCAATAAAATAATCGCCAAGATGTCTTCTAAATTCTTTAATTCTTAAACATGAAAAATTACAAATCCTTCGAAGAAATAGAATATAATCTTAAGCGTTTGAATTTGGAGCGTCAAATTGGCATTGAGAAATTAAAATTGGTAAAGCAAGGATTCACAGAAGATTTGAAACCACATAAATGGGTAACAACTGCAGCTGTGTTTGCAGGTAAATATGGTGTTTTTATGCTAATAAAAAAACTTATCAGAAAATTTTAGAATTGGTTAGTTATTGTGCTAACCATCTGTTTTTTTAATTCCATGGGTGTCATTTCATATTTTTCTTTAAAAATTTTAGAAAAATAACTTCTACTCGTAAATCCAATAGAATATACAATTTGTGAAATATTCAAATCGGTAGTTTCCATAAGGTCTCTTGCCGTTTCTAACCGCACATGTCTAATGTATCCGGTGACAGTTCTTCCATATAAAAATTTAAACCCTTCCTGAAGTTTGGCTTGTGATAAGCCCGTATCCTGGGAGATTTTTTCCAAAGTATAATTGAATGAAGGGTTTTTCAGGATTTTTTCAGAATAACGACGTATGGTTTTCAGCTCTTTTTTTGACAATGAATCCGGTACGATATCTCCGTTTTGTATTTTTTCATGTCTGTTGATTTGCATTGACAAAAGCTGATACAATGAGCCTTCTATTTTGAGGGCATCGGATATTGTATCATATGAAATATTCCGGAGTTTCTTAACGTGATCTTCCATTGTTAAATCAATTGGCCCGTAATATGCATATTCCTTTTCATGATCTTTATCGACAAAGACCTTATAAAGATTGCTGTTCAATTCTGAAACGTAATTCAATCGCTTTTTGAGAAATTCTTTTCTTTGAACAGGAATAATATTGATTATGAGATGAATCCCTTCTGGAAAAAAGATTTGATGATTGATATCTTGCTTTGTGGCAATAATGCTCGAATGAAATTCGTTTACCTTTGTAAACTCTTTTTGATATTCAAAACGATGGCTCAAATATCCTTGTGAACAATAAATAAAATGAAGTGGATTGTATTTTGAAGTATTGGAAACGAGCAAAATATCTTCAAAATAAATAATGTTATGCTCAATAAGGGTTATTCCCCAATCAAATGTTATGAATCTAATACAACCCTTGGCAATATCGTTATCAACATCTAACGTATAAAGACCAATTCGTTCAGAGATTTTGCCACCAATATGCGAATGTATTTTTTTTATACTGTCTTTAGCGCTTTTTGCGGTGATGTTGATTTCTTTCATATAAAAGCATACTATTAACAAAAAACGTAATTCATCTAAAAAGATTACAGCAAATCTAAATTTTCAATCTTGTGGGTTTAAAGCAATTTATTGAAGTAAAAGTACAAAATTTATGACAAAAAAATTTTATTGAAATCTATATTAAGCTATTTTTAGTAATTGCTGTGACAATTTGTTTCTTGTAATCATGCGGTGTGATACCGTATTTTTCTTTGAAGATTTTAGAAAAATAACTCCTGCTGGTAAAACCGATGGTATAGACGATTTGAGAAATATTCAAATCAGTAGTGTTCAATAAGTCTCGCGCTGCCTCAAGACGTATATGTCTAATGTATTCTGTAACCGTTCGTGTAAATAGGAATTTAAATCCTTCCTGTAGCTTCGCCTGTGAAAGTCCCGATTCTTTTGACAACTGCTCCAATGAGTAACAGGAGCCTGGGTCTCCAACAATTTTTTCTCCCAGTTTTTTGATAGTCTTTAGTTCCGCTTTCAATAATGTAGGAGGTAAAATCTCACAATTTTCTTGAGCGTCATGTCTGGCTATGTGCATGGAGAGGAGTTGATATACTTCACCTTCAATATGAAGAATTCTCGTCATGCCTTTTAAATCTGCATTGCGAATAGCGTTTACATGATCTTCCATCTTTAGATGAATTGGGCTAAAATATGCAAATACCTTCTCACTTTTGTCATCAACAAAGACCTTATATAATTTTTCATTAAGTAGCTTAACATTGACAAGTCGCTTTTTTAGATATTCTTTACGAACGACTCTAATATTATTGAATATTACATGATGGCCTTTGGGAATGACAGTGATGTGCTTTAAATCCTTTGATGATACTATGATTGTGGAATGGTATTGCTCAACGATAGTAAATTCATCTTCATTACTAAATCGATGACGGAATTGCCCTTTTGATACATATGAAAAATGTATTGGATTAAAATGTGAATTATCATTTATAAAGACTAAATCTTTGTAAAAAATAGTATCAAACTCCATGAGGCTAATACCCCAATCTAGTGTTAGGCATTTAATCGTTCCTTTGCCAATCTCGTTATCAAATTCCAATGTGTATTCACCCCATCGTTCGTTAACAACACCACCAAGATATGCCTGCATTTGCTCAATGCCATCTTCTGTACTTGCAGCGTCAATTTGTATTTCAATCATTGTAAATGAGATTTGGTGGTTGAAATTTAGTGGTTGAAATATTTAAGCGAATAGGATAGAGTAAATATAGGTAAATAATCATCTAGTTTTAACATTATTTCAATAGCATTTTGGATATATCCATTATTTATAATTGAAATATCCGTAACGTAAAAAGACATCTAATTATAAATCTTACCATTAAAGTAGTTGGTCAGTAATTTTTTAAATTTTCCATTTACTCAATAAATATTGATTTGGAGCATAGAGAAATATCTCTTTTTGCGAATTTAATGCACTGGAATTAAATTATTATAATCTTTTTGAATACAGTTAAAATTAGTGTCGATAAAGAACATGATTTAAAGTGATCTGTCTTAAATTTACACTATACGTTAAAGAGTTCGAGAAAGCTCTTTACACTGGTTGGTTAGTTAGTTAAAAAAACCTCAACAATCTTCATCGTTGAGGTTTTTTATCGTTTTGAATGTATGAACCAAGGAAAGGACTCACAAATAATTCAACTACAATTAAAACTAACATTCTCAATACTTGTAAGAGGTTTTTGAAAATTAGAAATTGATCACCATAAATAGCAAATTTTAGAATCATAGATGAAAACCGAACCGGTACTTTCTATCAGTACAAACGGTCCGATAATAATTGGAAGGTTTTAACCATAATTTAAGAGTACTTAACTGGTTTGCAAAAAAATTAAATTATTCTCTTTCATATGAAATGCGTCAATAATCTTCTCAATAGAACTATTCATTATAGGATTATAGTTATATTTTTAATAAGTGATATTACTGAATATAAAGAAATTAATTATTAATCTAATCTAGAAAAATCATGAATAAATACACTGAAAAAATTGGAAATCAATTGAACGATTTATTGGAGAAGAATTATGATGCTGAAAAAGGATTTAAGAAAGCATCAGAAAATGCAAAACATAAAAAACTGAAAGATTATTTTAATGCTAAAGCTCAAGAGCGATATGATTTTGGTCATCAGTTAAAGTCAGAACTTAAACTTTTAGGGCAAGAGCCAGATAAAGGTGGAAGTTTAACAGGTGATGCTCATAGAACTTGGATGGAAGTTAAATCGTGGTTTTCATCAGACAATGACGAATCTATGCTTGAAGAAGCCATTAGAGGAGAAAAAGCATCTGTGGATGAATACCGAGAAGTTTTGAACGAAACAACGATTCCTCCTTCTACGAAGGATATTTTGCTATTCCAAAAAGCTACAATTGAAAAGGGATTGAATGACATTAAAAAATTGGAAGATTTGAGTTAGTATGAACCAAGTCATTTTAAATCCTGAAAGGAGATGTCTAACCAATGGCGTCTCTTTTTTGGTAAGGATATACAAAAGTCGAGAATAAAACTGTATGAGTTATGAATTTCTTCATTTAAGATACATATCAATTGGATAAATTCTTTACTTATAGTTCTATTAAAATTAAGAATCATAATGTTTTATAAACTATCAAATACAGCAAGTGTCGAAGAAATTGAAGATAGTTTTGGCATCCCTATGGAGTTTCCTAAAATTTCCAAACCGGCAACGGTAATTAATGGCTTAGAGGAATCTACACTTCCTATTATTACAATGGACAACTCAAAATTGATCAGTTTTGGAATCTGGGGTCTGCTTCCTCAAGAATTGGAAGATAATTGGAAAGTTTATCAAAATTTAACCAATACTTTGAATCTTATTATTGAGCAGATTGATTATAAAAATTCACTATATTCAAAAGCTCTTGACTCGGGAAGATGTATTGTTATTACCACAGGTTTTTTTACTTCTGCCTTACACGATGGTAAAATGTATCCTTATCACGTTCATTTAAAAGGGTTTAAACCATTTGGAATTGCAGGGTTATACAATAAATTAGAAGACGGATTCATCACCTGTGCTATTTTAATCAATAAATCAACAAAAAAAATGAGTCAGCTACCTAATATTTCGACCTACATGCCAATTGTTTTTGACAGGAAAGATCAAGCCCATTGGCTTAATAAAAAATTTAAGTATGAAAATTTGAGGAATTTATTGGGCTCACACACATCTCTTGAGTTTTTTGCACATCCTGTGTCTAAAGAATTTTATGATAATGATTTAGTGTATTCGAACATATTAGATAGTGGAGCATTTAAGAAATTCCTAAATATATCTTAAACATCTTCATTTGAGTTAATTTCATTTTTGATACAGCAGTAGCCATGTGCACAGAACCAGTATCTTTAAACTAAATTTTAACTTAAAAACTCATTATTATGTTACGATGGACCATCATATTTATTATAATTGCTATTATTGCGGGCATTTTAGGTTTTGGTGGAATCGCTGGAGCTTCTGCTGGAATAGCTAAGATTATCTTTTTTATATTTATTGTACTATTTATAGTCTCCTTAATACGAGGTGGTTTAAAGCGATAATTATATTAATCATTAATTTAAAAACCAATAATTTAAAATCAATATTATGAGAAAAATCATGTTAACTTTTGCTGTTCTGTTTGCAATGGGAACCGCAATGACCACGTTCACAAGTTGCAGAGATACAGAATCAACAGGTGATAAAATTGAAGATGCTGCCGATGATGTCGGAGACGCAATTGATGACGCCGTAGATTAATTTAAAACTTTAATATAAAAAAAGGATTGTTTCATAGACAATCCTTTTCTTTTATACAGTGCGCCATAAAAATATTTTGATAATCAATTATGTGAACAGAAACAAATGTTTTATTTGCTTTTTGCCTTTAGGGTTAATTTTTTATTGATTACAGCTCAAAATAAACAGATTCATTGGTTATTTTTAATCTAAATTTTGTAAAAGTTTAGTGTTAATTAAAATTAATATATCATGATTCGATGGGCCACTTTTTTTATAATTGCTGCTGTGTTTAGCGCTATTCTAGGATATAGCGAGTTGATAGGATCTGCTTCAATATTTGCTAAATCTTCTTTTTTTATTTTTATTTTTTTATATGTCGCATCATTATTACGGACAGGATTATGTAGGTTTTAGTATTTTTAACCATTGGATTTAATGAAAAAATTCATTCAATAATTGAATACTTAAAGCTTGATTTAGATGTTGAGAAGATTCCTGATGCTTGTATGTTTTTAGATGTGCTTTTTTTCATCTATACCTTCACTATCTGGTTCTATGTACCTTACAAAATCTGCTGGTCCTTTAAGCCGAACATATGTCTCTCCAATGATCGCAATAGGATAGGTTAGTACAATAGGCATTTTGTTGAGAACCTTCACCCAGTCTTCTTCTTCCAATTCCGAATGTTGGTCATAATTTTGTGAAAAATCAGGATGGTCCTTGTCAATCAATTTATCAATACTAACTCCAAGGCCTCGAGCAAGTTCAATCCATTGCGTTCCAGTGATTTTGGTTTTGGATATATCTATTGCCAAGATTTTTTTGTCTGTTGATTGCACATAGGCATACGTTTGTTTGCCTAATGAATTCTCTGAATGGTAATATAATTTTATTTCATTGTTGTCTGTTGATATCACACCCATTGTTTTTTTTAATTAACGATTTATGTTAGAAGCAAAATACATCAATCAGTAAAAATCACAAATAATTGGTTATAAGCAAATTAAATGAATAAATATATCTATTCTATGAATTTTAAATATATGAAAAAAAGATCAATCCATCTATAATGAACAGCAATACTTCCATAATAACTTTTGATAACTTAAGACTCGATTTTCTTTCAAAAACTCTACTTTTGTAACCAGTAAATTAATGAATATTATGTCAGAAACAATAGAAAAAGTAAAATGCCTAATTATAGGTTCGGGTCCTGCAGGTTATACTGCCGCCATTTATGCTGCTCGAGCCAATATGAAGCCGGTATTATATCAAGGAATGCAGCCAGGTGGTCAGTTAACTACAACAAATGAAGTAGAAAATTTTCCAGGATACCCAGACGGAATCACTGGCCCCGAGATGATGATGGAATTGCAAAAACAAGCAGAACGTTTTGAGACTGACGTTCGCAACGGTTGGATAACTAAAGTAGACTTTTCAGGCGATATACATAAAGTTTGGGTGAATGAGACCAAAGAAATTCACAGTGATACTGTAATTATTTCTACTGGTGCTACAGCTAAATATCTTGGGCTGCCTTCAGAGCAGAAGTATTTAAAATTAGGAGGAGGAGTTTCCGCGTGTGCAATATGTGATGGATTCTTTTATCGAAATCAAGAAGTGGTTATCGTTGGAGCGGGAGATAGTGCATGCGAAGAGGCACACTATCTTTCAAAACTATGTAAAAAAGTAACCATGCTTGTAAGACGTGATGAATTTAGAGCTTCAAAAATCATGCGATCTCGGGTAAAAAATACACAGAATATCGAGATTCTTTATAATACGGATACTCAAGAGGTTTTAGGAGACGGACAAGTTGTGACAGGAGTAAGGGTTAAGAATAATGTTACTGGTATAGAACATGAAATTCCAGCAACTGGTTTTTTTGTAGCCATAGGTCATAAACCAAACACAGATATTTTTAAGGACTTTTTGAATCTCGATCCAACAGGTTATATTATTAATAAACCAGGAACTGCTAAAACGAATGTAGAAGGTGTTTTTGTGTCTGGTGATGCGGCAGATCATGTCTACAGACAAGCTGTAACTGCTGCCGGAACAGGTTGTATGGCGGCATTGGACGCAGAACGCTATTTAGCAGCTAAAGACTCTTCTTATGAAGTGCATACATCTACCTATAATTAGTAGATACGGAAATTAAAAATATTAAAAAACGCCTAAAGTTGATTTTAAAATCAACTTTAGGCGTTTTTTAATTACTGCCAATCTTACTATTTAGTGTTTTTTAGTTATTTGAAGTAAAATAAGAATTCTTCTCACATGACAAATATCATATTTTAAACATCATTTACGTCAGACATTTGTACCATAATACTAAAACAAATTATTATGTGTACAATTAAAAACTACTTCAAAATTTCAGTGAGTCTTTTAATATTTATGCTTTTCACTACAGGTATAGTTTACTCACAAGAATATAATTTAAATAATCAAGAATCAGAATTGGTGGTTTCAGGAACATCGAGTCTACATGATTGGGACATTACAGCAGAAAAACAAAAAGGGCAATTGACTTTGGATCAATCCAATCAACTACAAATTCAGAAAATTAAAATTGAGATCACTGCCGAAAGTTTAGAGAGCGGTAAAAATTCAATGAATAACAACACCTATAAGGCTCTTAAAACAGACGATTTTAAATATATCATCTTTCAATTAATTGAAATCAAAGACATTTCCAAAGCGGGAAATGGTGATTTTAATGTAAAATCAGTTGGAAATTTAACGATAGCAGGAGTTACCAAAAAAATCAATTTAGATTTTAAAATGAATGTGCTTGACAATAAAGTTGTTTTAAAAGGAGAAAAAACTTTTAAAATGACAGAATTCAAAATAGATCCTCCAAAAGCACTCTTCGGAACCATTACAACAGGAGATGAAATAACAATCAAATTCAACACCATTTTTAAATAAATAAATAAATAAATAAATAAAATTAACTAAAA
>JAGXIE010000189.1 GCA_024635765.1 Flavobacteriaceae bacterium
AAACGTTCTTCGGTAAATTCTTCATCAAATAAACCCTTTTTACCTTGTGTTTTATACATTTTTTATCGGTTGGAATTATACTTTAAATTTAACCATAATTATCTGTTTAACAATGGAGTAATTTTTAGAAGTCCCCTAAAGGAAATTAGGTTACTCATTGTTTTAAATTTTATAATTTCTTAATGGAGCATAACACTACAAGTTTTCTTTGGCTCTTTCAATGGCTATATGAATTTCTTCAACAACAAAATCGCTTTCTATAAATGCGAAGACTTCATTTTTTTCAAAATCTTTCCGCAGAGGCTTCCCAATACCCGAAATTATAACTTTTATTTTTCGAGCCTTGTAGGTTTTTATTATTTCTTTAATGCTATGATATCCTGTCGCATCGATTAATGGGACATAACGCATTCTAATAATAATAACTTTGGGCTGGAAATGAGTATTGGTAATGGTTTCCTGGAATTGTCTTGCTGCACCAAAAAATAGTGGGCCATTAATTTCATATAAAATAACGCCTTTGGGTATGTCCAATAGTTCTTCATCAAAAAGATGTTCTTTCGTTTTATCGTCAGATGAAAAATCCTGAATATTAACCGATTCACTCATCCGTTTCATAAAAATAAAACTAGATAAAACGATCCCAATTTCTATTGCAATTACCAAGTCAAAAATAACGGTAAGAAAGAAAGTCGTCAGCAAAATAATAATATCCATTCTATTGCCTTTTAGAATAGACCTGAATTGCTTCCATTCACTCATATGGTAGGCCACAACGATTAAAATACCGGCTAGACATGACATAGGTATCAATTTGGCATAGGGTGCAAATAAAAGCATAATAGCCAATAATACCAAGGCGTGAACAATCCCGGCAATTGGTGTTCTTCCTCCATTTTTAACATTGGTTGCTGTTCTAGCAATGGCTCCTGTTGCAGGAATACCACCAAAGAGAGATGACATGATGTTTGCCGCTCCTTGTGCTACTAATTCCATATTTGAGCGGTGTTTTCCTCCTATCATTGAATCTGAAACTACGGCAGAAAGGAGTGATTCTATACTTCCCAGTATCGCTATGGCAAATGCTGGCTGAATAAGCGCTTGAATAGTCTCAAAATCAACATCCGGAATATGTGGAAAGCCCAACTTATTTGAAATAGTCCCAAAATTACTTTCAATGGTATCTACAGGAATGTCAAATACAACAACAACTATGGTAGATAAAACTATGGCAATGATAGATCCTGGAATCTTTTTTATTATTTTTTGAAAATAAAGCGTAATAATAATAGTTGCCACTGCAATACTAATAGCATACCAATTGATGTTGTGAAAATTATTAAAATACACGGTCCATTTCCCTATAAAATCTGCAGGAACTTTCGCAATATGAAGTCCGAAAAAGTCATTAATTTGTGAGGAGAAAATAATGAGTGCAATCCCACTTGTGAAACCTACTATAAGAGAATACGGGATATATTTTAATAAATTTCCTAACCGCGCCAATCCAAATCCAATAATGATAAAGCCAGCCATAAAAGTAGCGATGGTCAACCCATCTGTCCCGTATTGTTGAACAATGCCATAAACTATTACAATGAAAGCTCCTGTTGGCCCTCCAATTTGAACCCGACTTCCTCCAAAAGTTGAAATAATTATTCCTGCGATAATTGCCGTTAAGATTCCTTTTTCAGGAGAAACACCTGAAGCAATGGCGAAAGCAATAGCCAATGGTAATGCAACAATGCCCACTATTAATCCCGAAAGAATATCTTTTGTTAACGTTTCTTTTGTTATGCCTTGTTTTAAAAGAGAAAATAATTTTGGTATGAATTCTTTGTGCATGGGTTTATTGATTCATTATTCTATAAATATTGCGTTTAGCGTTTATTATAAATCACCACTTTGTTGTATAATCAATGGTCATAGTCAATAAAACTGCTCTTGCGATCCGCATTAAAGGAATTTGTAACATAAAACTGAAGAGTACAATAAATGGGAAAATAATTTTAAAAAAGCCGTTAATACTGTCTAATGAATATCCTAATATGATTACTGGGATAAAAATTAAAAGCACAATAGGATAGCTAATCCATAAAGCAGCAGTATAAAATCCTGGTTCAAGCTTAAAATCTTGCTTACAATGAGGGCATTTATCGGGCATTTCCAAGATTCGTGTAAACACAAAAAATCCTGGATTATTGAACAAATTTCCAATATGGCAACGTGGGCATTTTAATTTTAAAACACTGTATAGCTTTGTTCCCTTTTTCATGAAGTTTTAAAATGGATATTTTTGAATTATTGTTTAGTAATTTGGATTATACATATAGTCTTTAATGGTTTGCTTTAGATTTTTCGGTTTTTCATTTCTAGCAATACCTAATTCATACGCTTTTTCGGCGACCGCAAATGCAATCTCTAAAGAAATAACTCTAATTTCATTCAACCGTGGATACAAGGCACCATCTTCTATATTTTTATCACTTACCATATCAGCAAGTGTTTTAGCGGCAGTTAAGAATAACTCATCTGGAATTATTGATGCATTGGCAATAATGGCTCCTAAACCCATTCCTGGGAACACATAAGCATTGTTACCCTGTCCAGGGTGAAATTCTTTATTATTTAATTGAACCAAATCAAACGGACTTCCGCTAGCAAAAACGGCTTTTCCATGACTCCAGTTATAGGCTTGCTCAGCAGTACATTCTGCCCTTGAAGTTGGGTTTGACAAAGCAAAAATAACTGGTCGTTCGTTAACCTCACTCATCACCTCAATTGCTTCTTTAGTAAATGCACCGAAGGATCCAGTAGCTCCAATTAACACATGAGGTTTTATCGCTTTAATCGATTCAATAAAATTTAAGGATTTGTGCTGATGTGCATAAGGTAAATTATGTGGCATTAAATCAGTTCTACTTGACTCCACTAGTCCATTAAGATCAATAAACCATAAACGCTCTAATGCTTCATGTTTAGTCAACCCTTCTTTTACCAATGCCAAAACCAATAGATCGGCTATTCCCGTTGCTGCTGACCCTGCACCTAGAAACATAATTCGCAAATCTGAAAAAGGAATTTTCGTTATGCGAGTGGTTGCATATAAACCTGCTAATGCTACTGCTGCAGTCCCTTGAATATCGTCATTAAAGCAAAGTACTTTTTCTTTATAAATATTCAATAAAGCGTAAGCATTGGGGGTCAAAAAGTCTTCAAACTGAATGAGCGCATTTGGATATTTTTCTTGAACCGCCATTACGAATTCGTCGACCAGCTCAAAATAATCTTTTCCCTCTAATCGTTCTTTGGGATATCCTAAATACAAAATATCTTCTCGTATGTCTTTATTATTTGTGCCAACATCCAACATAACAGGCAAGCATTGGCTAGGTTGAATACCTGCACATGCCGTATATAAAGCTAACTTTCCTATTGGAATTCCCATCCCGTTAGCTCCTAGATCTCCCAGTCCCAATATGCGTTGTCCATCAGTTATAACGATAATCCGTATATCTTTTTCTGGCCAATTTTTTAGAATTTTTAATATTTCCCCCTTATCGTCAGGAGTGATATAAAATCCTTTGGCCCGCCTAAAAATATGCGAAAATTCTATACAAGCTTCTCCTACAGTTGGGGTATAAACTATAGGCATTATTTCTTCTATATAGTCACTAACAATTCTATAATATAACTTTTCATTTCGGTCTTGTAGCGCCGACAACATTATATAACGCTCAATGTTTGAATCTTTACGACGCAAACCTTCGATAACCCTTTTCACTTGAATGTTTTGACCGACAATGGAGTATGGCAACAAACCTCTTAAACCTAATTGTTCTCTTTCATGTTTTGAAAAAGCCAAGGATTTACTTATTCTTCCTTCATATAAAACTTCGAAACCTTTTTTATTTAAAATCATTTATTAAATATCCTTTTACATATTATCAACAATAGCATTCCCAAATTCCGAACATTTAAGTAAGGTGGCACCTTCCATCAAACGCTCAAAATCATAGGTAACTGTTTTTTTACGAATTGCTCCTTTTAGTCCTTTGACTATTAAATCTGCGGCTTCTTGCCAACCCATATATTCCAACATCATTACACCGGAAATGATTTCGGATGAAGGATTCACCTTATCTTGGTCTTTGTATTTGGGTGCGGTACCATGCGTTGCTTCAAATATGGAAATCCCTGTTTTATAATTTATGTTTGCACCTGGTGCAATTCCTATACCACCTACAATAGCCGCCAAAGCATCAGAGATATAATCTCCGTTTAAGTTCAGTGTTGCAATAACATCGTATTGTTCTGGTCTTAAGATGATTTGTTGCAAAAAGGCATCGGCAATGACATCTTTGATTATAACTTGATGTCCACCTTTATTAATCATCTGCCAAGGGCCTCCTTCATAATCTTTCGCGCCAAATTCATCTTTGGCCAATTGATAGCCCCATTCATTGAATTTGCCCTCGGTGAACTTCATAATATTGCCTTTATGGACAATAGTGACCGAATGTTTTTTGTGGTCAATTGCATATTGAATGGCCGCTCTCACCAAACGTTCGGTGCCTTCCTTTGAAACTGGTTTTATCCCAATAGATGTAGTTTCTGGGAAACGAATGGCGGTAACATCCATCTCTTTAATTAGGAAGTTCATTACTTTTTCCAGTTCAGGAGTGCCATTCATCCATTCAATACCTGCATAAATATCTTCGGTGTTTTCCCTAAAAATAACCATATTCACTTTTTCAGGATTCTTTACTGGTGAAGGCACGCCTTCATACCATTTTACGGGTCTTACACAGGCATATAAATCAAGTTGTTGACGTAGTGCCACATTAAGAGACCGCATGCCACCACCAATTGGTGTCGTTAATGGTCCTTTAATGGCCACAAGGTATTTATCAATGCTTTTAATGGTATCCTCTGGCAACCACTCTCCTGTTTTCTCAAAAGCCTTTTCACCCGCATATACTTCTTTCCATTTAATCTGTCTATAATCACCATATGCTTGTTTGATAGCAGCGTCAATTACCATTTTAGTGGCTTTCCAAATATCTGGACCAGTTCCATCACCTTCAATAAAAGGGATTATTGGTTTATTTGGGACATGTAGTTTTCCATTAATAAGACTAATTTTACTTTCATTCATAATGTAAATTAAGTTAAATTGAATACAAACATACGATATATGTTAATCAAAAACATAACATTTGTTATGTTTTTATATATTATTTATCATATATTTGAGGGATGAAAAAATTCTATTCGCAATTTGATTTTCAGAGTGAACTGCTTTTTGAAGCATTAACTTCTGAAGAAAAAAAATTAGTATACGATACTATGGAGCCCTTAATTATAAAGAAAGGGAGCCTTTTGTTTTATGAAGAAGGAATTCCTACGGGCATCTTTCAGATTAAGAAAGGGAAAGCGAAAAAGTTTAAACGTGGTTTTTCCGGAACAGAACAAATCTTTTACATCTACACCACTGGTGATGTATTAGGGTATCACGCTTTATTTGGAGAAGAGCGCTATCAAGATTCCTGCGAAGCCTTGGAGGATCTGGAAGTAAATTTCATAGCTAAAGATGTATTTTTTCAATTATTACTTGATATTCCTGCTTTACAACGAACTTTTATAAAAAATATAGGGCATGAGTTCGGGGTTCTTGCCAATATTATTGCTGTACTTGCCCAAAAAAATCTTAATGCCCGATTGGCTATTAATTTGCTCATTTTAGAAAATAGATTCCAAAAACATGATAACACAAGCGGTATTGATTTAACACGAGAAGATTTGGCCAATATTATAGGCACTTCACCAGAAAGTTTGGGGAGGAGCCTCAAACAGTTTAAGGATGAAGGGATTATTGAAATTGATAAAAGAGTTATTTTTATAAAAAATGAAGATTTAATATTTAAACTGTTAAACATTACAGGTACCGAAAACACCCCTTAATCATCTTGGAATTGCAACAAAAAGTCGGGTGTTATATTTTCTTCTTTGACTTTATTTATCCTTTGGCTATGAAGTTCATTATTATCCTGAAATGGATTATAGCCTTCTTGGAGTAGTTTTAATAAGCGTTTTCTATAAAGTCCTAATATAAAATAACGGGAGTCTTTCGTTTGATAGCGGTTGGTTTTACCGTAAATGTTTTTCATTCGTTTGAGCCTACCCGTTTTAGGGTCCACAAATGAAAAGCAAACATACCAACGCTTGGCAAGGTCTCCATCAGCATCATAAATTTTGGGCTCAGAAAATAGGACTTTGTGTTCCGAATCGTGTTCTTTTTGAGACTCTAAGGTAAGTAATTCTAAAATATTTTGCATAAAAAAACGGTTTAGAGTGAACTAAACCGTTGATTTTAGAGGATTCTCATCTTGTAGCGGGAACTGGACTCGAACCGATCAGTTTTTTTTTTAAGTTTATCTTCTTAAAGAATACATAATAAACTATAATTTTAAATATGAATATTATTTTTTAAAATAATTTTAGTTTATTTACATTAGAATATTTGATACTTAAAAAAAAAAGTTACCCTATGAGTTACCCCTATAGAAACTTAAAAAGCTTAACCCATTGATATTACTGATAAAATTTAAAGGTCAGCGGAACCTCTTTCTCTATAAACTTTCATATTAAAAAAACATTACTATTTTAGTTACCCAAAGGCAACCTAAAAACATAACCTCTTGAATTTACAGATGAAAATAAACTAGGTTCGGAGATTGGGAATGAATAATCGATTGACTTTAGAAATCCTTGTCAATTAATTAATCCCGGCCCCAAATCTAAATAAAAGAAATCAATTTTTATTATTTGGCACATTTAAACTGTTATAGATTGTGCTTGATTTTAAATTGACGATATACATATGAATATTGATTAAACTCTTTTGTGTATAGAACACTAATAACAAAGAGATTAAAAAGAGTATTTTATAAACTGCTCAAATATATGCTCAAACTATTTTAGATAAAGGAGAGAATTTGCATTTTCATATAATCCAACCATTTGATTAAAATATATTTCTCTTTTTCATGCTCTTTCTTCTTCAAAAACCCATATTGATATACATTATATAAGACCAAGTGGGTACATGTTTAGAGATTGTAAAGCCTTATAAATTTAATTTTGAATGGCTTATTATTTATTCTGGATTACGAGATTCAAATTTTCTAAATAAAGTGTAAGGCTTTCAGATGAAGATAGATTAAGTCTTTTCCTAATCCTATATCTAGCAGTTTCAACACCTCTTGTAGAAATATTTAATATATGTGAAATTTCTTTATTTGTAAGATTCATTTTTATTAGAGCGCATAGTCTCAATTCTCGCTGAGTAAATGAAGAATCAATATGCTTCAAATCCTTAAAAAAATTGGTATGAACCCTTTCAAAATTCACATCAAATATTTCCAAATATTTATCTCCTATTTTGTTCTGGTTCAATTTCTTGAAAATTTGAATAATTTTATTTTTAGATTCACTACTCTTAACAATTTCTTTTAGTTGTTTCAAATCATTACTCAATTCTAAATAAGCCTCTTTTCTTTTACTAAGCAAAAGGGTATAGTTAGCCAATTCTTTACTTTTATCAATCAGGTCCATTTCTAAATGGGTATTATCCTCTTTAATTTTTTGTTGTTCAAGCGACAATTTGAGTTGCTTTAGTTCCAGTTTGACCAATCTTTGATCCTTTAAGGTTTCCAATCTGGTTTTTCTCTTTTCTCCTTCTATTTTCTTTAAAATTATCCTGTACACAAAAACAACTATCGAAAAAATACCTAAAACATAAACAAGATAAGCTAAACGGGTTTGATACCACATTGGTAAAATAGTAAAGGCGTATGAGATTTCATCTCCATTGATGCCTGTATTGCTGTTGCTTTTTACCCTAAAGGTGTAATCACCATAAGGCAATTTTGTGTATTCTTTAAAAGGAAGAGGGCTCCAAGAAGACCAGCTTAAATCTGATCCCTCAAGAAAATAACTATACATTACTTGGGTATAAGGTGCCATTTTAGGAGCCGTAAATTCAAACCTCAATATATCTAAGTCATTTGGAAATTCAACACTTTCATCAGAATTAATCAAGGCAAAATTTTTAACTTGATTTTTAATATAACTAATATTACTAAAAGTTGTTGAAGTTGAATTGTCACCATCATAGTTATTGATGTCATATAAAAACATCCCATTGTTGGTTCCAAAAAAAATATAATTATCATAGGGTTTAATGCATTCCAATCCCTTATTAAAACTTCCTTTAAGATTTAAAAATGGAAGGGTTACAAGTTGCTTGGTCTCATCATCATTTAAAAAATAGCCTGCTTCGTCGTCTTGAACAAACCATGTTTTTTCTTTGGTAAATAATAATTTTCTAGTATTTTTTGTAGGATCTAAAATCTTATTTAAAGTATCATCTGGAATAAATGTTTTTGAATCTTTGTCAAAAACATAAATGCCATTGTTAGTTGTAAAAACAATACGCCCATTATAATTTACAACATTGATATTAAAAGGCGATTTAAAACCATTGTTTGTTGTAAAATGCTCTACAGATTCAACACGTGTATAGTCAGAATTAATAAGAACCTTATAAACTCCTTTATATCCATGGCAAATCCAATACATATTAGGCTCTTCTGCTGCCATAATATCTCTTGTCGATTCGTCAAAACCATCAATTTTATGTTTTAACACCCAATTTGTCTTCTCTTTTGCCAGTAAAAACAACCCATTATAGCTTGAGGCCAAAAATAAATTCTGTTTGTCTTTTATTGGGGTAATTTTCCAAAAACCTGTTCTATTGTTATCAACAGGTTTCGATTTATTATTGTCCAAAACAAATAACCCACCATTATGGCCCACTATAATATCACTATCTACTTTATTCAATGACCAAGCCTGACCTGGCAAGTCTTCGATCAAGTTAATTTTAAAAATAGAATTATCAAACCCATTTAAGTAATATACACCTTCATTGGTTGCCAGATAGATGGTTTTGTTTTCAATCAATATATCATAAACCGAGGCATTATCAAAAAGATTGGAATAATGTGAATTGAAGTTTAAACATGAAACACCATTGTTGTGCAAAACCCAAATGTTATTCGATTTTAATTTATAAAAATTATGAATTGCTGTATTCTTTACCTTTGAAAATGAAATATTGCGTCTATGTGCGCTTCCATCTTTCCTTAATTCAATAATTTTGGAGCTTAAGGTTCCTAAAAGAAATGTAGAGTCATTTTTCTGAATCCCGCAATTTATTGGATCTATGTGGCCTTTTTCAAAAAGTTTTATTTTCTTAATAATCTCTTTTGTTATTAAGTTTGCTAAATAGATATTTCCTTCTTTGGTCACCAAAAACACTTCTTGGTCATTTACTTTAAAAACTGCGGAAATAACACCATTTTCATAACTATCTGGAGTAAAGACCAATGACATTCTGTTTGCATCTTTATTCAACAAGTAAACACCAGTGTTAGCATCTTGAATGATCAAATTGTCGCCGATTTCCTTTGAATAAAGAAATGCTTGATTTGCTTTAAAATGGGTAACAGATTTCCCAACTATTACCAACAACTCTCTAAACGACCTATATACTACTTTGCCATTAAAAGAATGTATTTGCCAAAAATTCTCGAGATTAATGTCTTCTAAATGAAGTTCATTCACAAGAGAGACATAATTATAATCTCCATAGGAATCCTTTTTCAATACGCCCAATTCATTATATCCTCCAACCCAAATAGTCCCATTATCATCTACCATTAAACTTCTTACAGACGAGTTATTGGGAAGTAATATCTTCTTCCAGTATTCCCCATCAAAAACGATTATTCCTTCGTTATTTCCAAAAATCAATAATCCATCTTTGTCCTCACACATAGCCCAAAACTGAGAATCAGATTTAAAATCATTTTTATCATAGCTTATAGTCTCAGTAACGGAAGATTTTATCATTTGTAAAAAAGAAGAATCTATTTGTCCTTGCATATAAGAACATGAAAAGAACAATACAATATAACACCAACTATTAGCCATAGAATGAAATTTTTATATAAAAATAACATTTAAAGATAATGAATTTTTTTAAACATAAAACACTATTTATTAGGCAATAAGAATAAAAAAAGTGTTATTGACGTAATAAATTTAACTCAAACGATGTATATAAGATGTATGCAATAAATATGAGCTTAAATTACTAAATTCTAAATTTACCCTATTCTTTATTAACAATAATCTAATTAAATATTATGAAAACAAAATTACACTTATTACTAATTGCTATATTCTTTGGATTTAGCTTGAATGCACAAACAGTCTCCATCACAGGTTCTGGAACGGGTGGTTGGGTTCAGCCCGGTAAAGTAACGCTAACAGATTTAGGCGGTGGTCTTTACGCTAAATCAGGAGTAGAAATATTAGGTTCTGGAGGAGCTAGTTCTGCTATAAAATTTTCAGAAGATGGTGCTTGGGGTACAACGGGTGGTTATGATCCAGGAATCTCAGTTGGTTGGCCCAATGGAACTGTAATCCTTAATGGAGGTACTGATATTCCAGCGGTACCAGGTTTTTGGGATGTAACTTATAATAGTACAACTAAAGAATATACATTTGTTGCAGGTGTAGATCCTAATCGTAAAATTAACTTTTCAGGCGCAGGATTGTCGGCCGATGTTAGCTTAAGCACTACTAACAATCAAGATTATTCAAAAGAAAGTGTGACATTTGCAACAGGAGGAGATGGAATGTTTGTAGAAATTGCTAGCCCTATTAATCCAACACCAACAGCTAATTGGTCAAGCGTAGATTTCCCTTCTGGGACAGGTACACAAGGAGGCACTCTTATTCCTGTAGCTCCAGGAACTTATTATATGTTTTTTGATGCGAATACAGGTGCTTATGATTTTGTCGACACTATAGTTAGTATAATTGGAGGTTTTGCACCTAGTAATTGGGGTACTGATATTGACATGGCTACTACAGATAATATTACTTATACGCTTTCTGGATATACTTTTGCTGCTGGTGGAGAGTTAAAATTTAGAGACAATCACAGTTGGAATTATAATTATGGTTCTGTAACAGGGGCTGAATTTCCTACAGGTACAGGAGTTTTTAATTCATCAAAGAATATAACGTTTACTGCGGGTACTTATAACATTACTTTTAATAGAACTACATTGGCATATAGCTTTGTGAGTCTTAATGCTGCAGTTGATTATGTAGGCAGTACATCGACACCAGCTACTAAATCCTTAGGTACTGCTGATGGAATAAATTATACAGGACAGGAATTAACATTTTCTGCAGCCGGTGGCGGAGATTTTAATGAAGTTGCCAGTGCTCTAAACCCAGGGCCTACTTTTTTTACTTGGCCAGCAGTAACCTCTCCAGCCGCAGGATTTTGGAATGTAACTTTAAATAAAGACACAGGTGTTAATAGTTTTAGTCCAACTGTAGTTGGTATAATTGGCGATTTTGCTCCAAGCAACTGGGGTTCTGATGTCGATTTCACATCTACTGATGGAGTTAATTACACTTTAGATGGTGTGGTTATTACAAAAGCTAGAGCAGGTTTTAAATTTAGAGATAATCACGGTTGGACGATTCAATTTGGTCATGCAGTGGCTATTGGTGCTGGATTATTTAGTCCTATGTCAGGAACTTTAACAGACACAGATACTAAAGATATGTTTTTAGCTGCAGGGACATATAACTTTACCTTTAACAGAGTTACATTTGCATATACAATTACAGATGCTAGTTTAGGAGTAAATGAATTTGATTCAAATAAGTTTACAGTATATCCAAATCCAACACAGAATACATGGAATTTTATTTCATCAAATAGCGAAATATCTTCTTTAAGTATTGTAGATATGTTAGGTAAAACTGTAATGAGCCTAAAAGCTTTATCTAGAGAGGTTTCAGTTGACGCTTCTTCTTTATCAAAAGGGATGTATTTCGCAAAAGTTAGTTCAGGTGAATCAGTTCAAACTTTTAAACTTCTTAAAAACTAAAAATAATTTTTAAACTTAAATCCCTTTCAACTTAGTAGTTGAAAGGGATATTTTTGCATTTAAATTTATGGTACAAAAATTATAGTTTTTATGAAAAAAACAGTAAAATAAAATTGATAAATCAATGAGAAACACTCTTACTTTTCGAATTTTGCTAATTGTAGTGTGTGTTTATTTTACTGAATTAATGTATGGATGCTAAAATATTTTGTGAAATTTCAAAAAATAAGTTAATTAAAAAAATATTTTTTGATTTCGGTTATAAATATGTTCTGATGTGTTTTTATAATAAAAAAAAACAATAAATTCTCGTAAACCTGTAAAAACACCCCTAATTATTGTATTACTAATTAATCAAAAAAATTAAAAAATGAAATTTACAAAATTGCTTATTTTTTGTTTTTTATCTACTCTAATTTCAGTTTATGGACAGGCACAAGATGTGAATGTAACTGGAAAAATTTTGGATGAAGACGATCTCCCTATTCCAGGGGTTACAATTTTAATTAAAGGAACTGCTAAAGGTACGACTTCGGATTTTGATGGAAATTATCAAATTGTTGCCTCGTCAAACGGTACTTTAGTATATAGCTATATTGGCTATGCTACAATTGAGGAACCTGTTAATGGAAGAACTCGAATTGATGTCAAACTTAATCCTGAAGTGCAAAACATGGATGAGGTTGTGGTTGTAGGATATGGCACTCAAAAGAAAAGTGTGGTTACCGGAGCTATTTCTAGTATAAAATCAAAAGACCTTGAAAATGTTCCTAACGGGCGTATCGAACAAGCTTTGCAAGGTAGAGTTTCGGGCTTGACTGTTGCGGCAAATGCTGGACAACCAGGTTCGTCTTCTACAATAAGAATTAGAGGTATAACTACTTTTTCTGAAGGAGGTAACGATCCACTTTGGGTTGTTGATGGCGTTGTAGTTGACAATGGTGGCATTGGATACCTGAATCAATCGGATATAGAGTCGATTGAAGTACTTAAAGACGCTGCTTCATTGGCAATTTATGGCTCTAGATCTGCTGGTGGAGTTATCTTGGTAACGACCAAAAAAGGGAAATCTGGAAAAATAAGTGTTAATTATACTGGATTTACGGGAGTGTCAAGTCCAGAGAGAACACTAAAATTATTAAATGCAACCCAATATGGTTCGTTACAGAATGAACAATCTGTTAATGGTGGAGGGGATATTCTTTATCCTAATCTAGCTGAATTGGGGAAAGGTACCGATTGGCAGAAAGCTATTTTCAGCAATAATGCCACACGTTATTCGCACGAAATAAATTTTAGCGGTGGTAATGATGTTTCTACTTTTTATATATCTTTTGGGGTTCAAGACCAACAAGGTATTGTAACTCCTGAAATTTCAAATTTTAATAAAAAGAATATTCGTATTAACTCGACACATAAACTTTCCAAATATTTTTCACTTGGGGAAACAATAGGATATTCTCATACAAAAACACAAGGTATTGGAAATACCAATGCTGAGCAAGGAGGTCCTTTGAGTTCTGCTATACATTTGGATCCCATTACGCCATTAGTTGAAACAGATCCTGTTAAATTAAATAACGTGCCTTATGTAGGGAGGACAGATCTTATGAAAGATGAAAATGGCAATCCCTACGGTCTTTCTAGTGTAGTACAAAATAATATGACCAATCCATTGGCTTATGTTAAAACAAGACTAGGAAACTATGGTTGGTCTGATGACTTTGTTGGGAATATGTATCTTGAAATTACTCCTATGGAAGGATTAAAAATAAGATCCACTTTTGGAGCAAAATTAGCGTATTGGGGGGCTGAAAATTTTACACCAGAGTTCTACCTTAATTCAAATACTATTTCTACTGCAAACAGCATTAACAGAAATACTAATAAAGCATTTGGCTGGAATAATGAGAACATTGTTTCTTATACCCGACAAATTAAGGATCATAATTTTACCTTGTTAGTTGGTCAAGGAACTTATGTAGATAATATTTCTAGTGGTACAAATGTTACTTATTCAGGTTTGCCTACATCTGATTATAGACAAGCATCATTCAATTTTAGTACTTTACCTGAAAATATTACGGCATCAGCATATACTGGAGATGAACACAAGCTAACTTCTTTATTTTCAAGATTAAACTACGATTATAAGGAAAAATATTTGCTAACAGGCGTTGTTCGACGTGATGGTTCTTCAAGATTTGGACCAAATAATAAATATGGGGTTTTTCCTTCTGTTTCTGCAGGGTGGGTAGTTACAAAAGAAGGATTTTGGAAAGATAATGATGTTATCAACACTTTGAAAATAAGAGGTGGTTATGGTATAACGGGTAATGATGCTATAAGAAATTTCGGTTTTCAAGCTCTTATAGGTGGAGGTAGAAATTATCCTTTTGGTCCAGACGGTACTATTCTGGTTGGGAATAGTCCTAATGCTCCTTCTAATCCCGACTTAAAATGGGAAGAAACCATTCAAACTGATATAGGTTTAGATGTAAGGTTGTTTAACAATAGCGTAAATATGACTGTGGATGTTTACAAGAAAAAAACAACTGGTATTTTACAGGAAGTTGACATCCCTAGTTTTATTGGAGCTTCGGCCAGACCTGTAGGTAACGTAGCCGATATGGAAAATAGAGGACTTGAACTGGAGTTGGGTTACAATAAAAAATTTGGAGAGTTTAATTTTAAAGTTAGTGGAAACGCTTCTTACGTGGAAAATGAGGTTACTTATTTAGGAAATGGGAAAACTTTTATTTCTTCTGGGCCTAGTTTTCAAACTATTGGACCTTTAACCAGATCAGAAGTAGGGCAATCTAGAAATTCATTTTATGGTTTTAAAACAGCTGGAATTTTTCAAAATCAGGCTGAAATAGATGCTTATACAAATACTGCGGGAGGATTAATTCAACCTATTGCCAAGCCAGGGGATTTCCGTTGGGTAGATACAAATGGTGATGGGACAATTACTGATGCTGATAAACAATATTTAGGGCTTACACTTCCAAAATACACCTTTGGTTTTAATTTGAATATAGATTATAAAAGATTTGATTTGGGTATATTTATGCAAGGTGCTGCTGGTAATAAAATTTTTCAAGGGTTAAGGAGAATCGATATTGGTACAGGAGCTAATTTTCAAACTGCAGCATTAGGTCGTTGGACAGGTGAAGGAACTTCAGACACTTATCCTCGCCTTACAACTAATGATGACAACTTGAATTTTTCTAGGGTTTCTGATTATTATCTTGAAAAAGGAGATTATTTACGATTTAAGTTACTTACACTTGGATATTCCTTGCCAGCCAAAGCTATTAGCTCTATAGGAGCCAATAAATTGAGAGTTTATCTAACCGGAGAAAATTTGATAACCTTTACAAAATATTCGGGATATGATCCAGAAATTGGAGGGAGTACAATGGGGATAGACAGAGGCTATTATCCTCAAGCACGTACCTTTATGTTTGGTGCTAATTTGCAATTTTAAAAATATATAAATATGAAAACAAAAAATAGTATAAGTTTATTCATTACAGGAGTAATGATGATTTTGTTGGCGTCATGTAGCAAAGATTTTTTAGAAGTAGAATCCAAAGGAACCAATCTTGAAGGGGCTTTTTATAAAAATGAAAGTGATGCTACTTCAGCTCTTATCGCCGTATATGATATAATGAATTTGAATTCTAGCTCCTTTGCGAACATAATAACTTTTATGAATGCAGGATCAGACGATAATTTTGGAGGAGGAGGACCTGGTGAGGGGAGTAATACCATTGCTCAATTCTCAAGTTTTAATGTAAATCCTATAAATATGAATGATGCAGGTGCATCAGGTCTTTGGGGTAATCATTTTCAAGGTATTTTTAGAGCCAATACTTTATTACAAAAGTTGCCAGAAATTCCTATGGATGAAAATTTGAAAACACGATATGCAGCAGAGTGTAAAGCAATGCGAGCCTATTATAATTTTAATTTGGTAAGAATGTTTGGTAATATTCCTCTTTTGACTATTACAATTACTCCTGCAGAGGCTCTTACTTATCCTCAATCTCCACCAGAAGAAGTTTATGCGCAAATTGAGTTAGATTTGATTGATGCTATTGATGGATTGCCATCTACCATTAACATTGCAGATGGAGGTCGTTGGACAAAAGGTGCTGCCCAAGCGATGCTTGGAAAAGTATATCTCTATGAAAAAAAGAATGCAGCAGCAGCAGAACAAATAGCTATAGTAAACGGGTCGAACTCAGGAATTAATTTTTCAAGTCCTTATGGTTATAAGTTGTTGACCAACTTTAGTGATCTTTGGGTTCATACAAATAAATTTAATTCAGAAACAATTCTTTCAGATAGTCACAGTAGCGCGGGTAATGCTACTTGGGGCGGAGTTAGCTGGGGAACCGAAGGAAATATTCTAAATGTTATGACAGGCATTAGAGGTTACACTAGATCAGCCAATTCTACAGCACCAGATTATTATTCAGGTGGTTGGGGATATAATACTGTTACCCAAGATTTATATGATGTATTAAATGGAGATCCCCGTTTTGATGCCACAATTATAGATGCGAAAGCATTGATAGCCTCTGGTCAAATAGAGGGTTATACGGTTGGTAATCAAGATACAGGTTATTTTATGGCCAAGTTTGCTCCGAAAAATTCCGATGTTACACCAGTAGCAGCAGCTGCACAAGAATTAAATTTTATTCAAAACACCTATATCATCAGGTTAGCAGATACCTATCTTATGGAAGCAGAAGCTTTAGGCGGTTCAGGAGCCAGAGCACAGGCATTATTGGATGCCGTTAGGGCAAGAGTAGGATTGCCATCAGTTCCCGTATCATTAGATGCTATTGCACTAGAGCGTAGAAAAGAATTGGCTTGCGAAGGACACCGTTTCTTTGATCTTGTAAGAACGGGAAAAGCCGCCACAGTTTTAGCAAGCAGAGGATTTGTTGCCGGCAAAAATGAGATTTTACCAATACCATTTAGAGATTTAGAAAATTCGGTGCTAAAACAAAATCCTGGGTATTAATAATTACAATTTAAAAAATGATGAAAAAAATAAATATTATCCTTAGCTTTCTAGTATTACTCGCTGCTGTAATAAGTTGCAGTGTTCCTGATGGAATCAGTCAAGACGTAACATTTGACAAGACAGTTGCTCCTGATGATGTGGCCGCTCTTTTTGATATCACCAATGACAATTCTGGAAAAGTTACCATCACGCCTAGTGCATCAGGTGCAGGTACATATTCCGTTTATTTTGGAGATAGCACAACCAATCCTGCATTAGTGCAATTTGGAGCTAATGTTAATCACCAATATGAAGAAGGAAATTATAATGTTAAAATTGTTGCAAATGGACTTAATGGAGTAAATACAGAGGAAACCTTTCCTTTAACAGTAATTTTTAGAGCTCCTGAAAATTTAGTAGTTACTTTTACAAAAAATGGGCATAGATTAAATGTAAAAGCTAGTGCTCTTTATGCGGCTTCTTTTTTAGTATATTTTGGAGATTCTGGCGCAGGTGAAGTTGGTACTCCTTTAGAAAGCAATGGCGAAGTTTCTCACAATTATCCTGCTGCGGGAATCTATAGTGTTAAGGTAATTGCATTAAGTGGAGGAGTTGCACAGACCGAAAAAATATCAGCTGTTACTATTACTGATCCCTTTGAATTGCCAATTACTTTTGACAATCCTAATGTTGTTTATTCTTTTGTAACTTCTGGCTTGACCTTCCAAAAAGTAGTTAATCCTAATGTGTCCGGTATTAATATCAGTGCTACAGTAGGTAAATTTTTCAAAGTTGTAGGGTCACCAGCAAATTCTGCCAGCACTAGCTTATTAGATAATCCTATTGATTTTTCTACTGGAAATAAAGTGAGGGTTTGGGTCTATAATACTACCGCTTCAAATGTTGGCAAGAAATTAAATGTAGAATTGCAATCGGCTGTTGGAGGTACACCTGCTAATGGTGTTGCCATTTTAAAAGTACCATTAACTACAACAGGAACTTGGGAAGAATTGGTATTTGATTTTAGTACTATTTCTGGAATTCCTGCCACTACAAAATTCAATCAGCTTGTTTTTAGATTTAATGATGGCACAACTGGAAGAAATGAAACTTTCTATATAGATAATATTAGATTGACTAATTAGTTAATATATAATAGAAGGCAATAATTTAATAAATAATATAAAACATGAAAAAAATAAAAATGATATTAAACTTAGTGTTTGCATTTGTAGCAACATTGAGTTTGTTGACTGCATGTCAACCTGATGATGTGGGCAATGGCAACGGTATATTAGGCCCTGTTTTAAACGCATCTTTTACTGTAACACCAGTTGCTGGGGCTGTTAATACTTATTTAGTAAAGTCTGATTATAACAACTATATTACTTCAAAATGGAATACAGGGGTTAATGGTTCAAAACCATTTATTGGCAAATCTGAAGAAACTCTTTATTACGGAGATGCAGGTACTTACAAAGTTACTCATACAGCAATAGGTATTGGAGGTCAGTCCTATAGTTTCTCAAAAGATATTGTGGTAGCTGCTTCTGACCCTGCTGCTGAAGTTGTAAAGGGTGGAGCTTTAATTGATGCCACTGATTGGGCGCAATGGACTTTTTTAAATATTAGCGGAGGTGCAAATAGTTGGAATTTTACTACAGGAAGTGTAACCTATACTTATGCAGGAGAACATCAAGGTATTTATCAGGCAATAGATGTGGAGGCAGGACAGAAATATAAAGTTGAGATGACGGTATCATCTACTACAGGACTAACCGATACTTGGTTTGAAGTGTATGTTATGTCTCAAGTACCTGTACAAGGCAGTGATTATGGTAATTATGGTAGAGATGGAGCAGCTGGTATCAATACTTGGGTTGGGTGTGGTAAAGACCCTTTCGACGATTTACTTAGTGAAGTAGGTTGCGGAAGCAAATATAAAGGTATTGTTTTATTTCCTACAACTGGTATAGTTTATATGGTAATAAGATCTGGAGGTGGAATTGCAGGAACTTCAATCACTCTTAAAAACATCTCGATGAGAAAATCTTAAAGTACAAGGCTATTTTTATAATTGAATTATAAGAATATTTAGGGCAAATGAATAAATTATAAAAGTGTTGTTTCAATTTTTTTGGTAATACGAGTAGCGTAGCTTTTAATCAAAATTTATTTTTTGATTTTTATTTGAGCAATGGGATGAAGTTATGTTAGCACTATAAATAAATTTCATTTGTTACACTTTCGAATTAGATTATGTTAAAGTATTCCAAAACAAAAAATAAAATAATATTGAAAAAATCTATGAAAATTATATTTTTAACAACCCTTTTGGTTCTACTTTCGAAATGTTCTACCTCAAACCAAGAAACAATTCCACCTACAACAAGTAATCCAATTGTAAGTATTTCTAGCATTCCAGTTACTGAGGGTTATGATGTGATATTCACCATATCTTTGAGTCATCAAAGTACAGTAGCAACAACAGTTAGTGTAGTTACAACAGATGGTTCAGCAGATTTAACAGACTATTCACCAATATCTACTACAATAACGATTGCAGCTGGACAAACATCTGCCACTGTTAATGTAATAACTATTAGTGATTCGTTGGCAGAAAGTACAGAAACATTTTCTTTAACTGGAACGGTAACATCAAACAACACTTTAAATACAACTCCAATAATTGCAACAGGGACGATATTAGATAATGGAATTGTTGCAAGCGAAGTAGATTTTTGGTTAACAAAAGGAGATCAATCCATTAAACTTTTAAAACAAACCAATATTTTGGCGTTTAATACAACTCCTAATGTGTATCAAAATATTGAAGTAAATGACACGCAAACTTACCAAACTATTGATGGTTTCGGGTTTTCATTAACCGGGGGAAGTGCACAAGTTATCAATCAATTAAGTGTGGCCAAAAAACAGGAATTATTACAGGAATTATTTGGCTCGAACTCCAATTCTATCTCAATAAGTTATTTAAGGATTAGTATGGGAGCTTCAGACTTAGATAGCACAACATTTTCTTATGACGATATGCCTGTAGGGCAAACAGATGAGACTTTGAATAATTTTAGCCTGACTCCTGATATGGGGAATTTGATCCCAATTCTAAAAGAAATTTTGGCAATTAATCCTAATATAAAAATTATGGCAACACCTTGGTCTGCGCCAGTATGGATGAAGGATATTAATAATACTATTGGAGGAAGATTACAACCAAAATATTATGGTGTTTATGCCAACTATTTTGTGAAATATATTCAAGCAATGAAGCAACAAGGCATAACTATTAATGCAATAACACCTCAAAATGAGCCTTTATATGGTGGCAATAATCCAAGTATGTTGATGGAGGCCAATCTGCAAGCCGAATTTATAAAAAACAATTTAGGCCCTGAGTTTCAAAATGCAGGCATAAATACCAAAATTGTAGTTTATGACCATAATTGTGATAGACCAGATTATCCAATCGCTATTTTAAACGATGCTGCCGCAAATTCCTTTGTAGACGGTTCAGCATTCCATTTATACGGAGGCGACATTAGTGCTTTATCAACGGTTCATAATGCTTTTCCAAATAAAAACGTCTATTTTACGGAACAATGGACTTCATCTACGGGTAGCTTTAATGGAGATCTCAAGTGGCATTTAAAAAATGTCATTATTGGTTCGATGCGTAACTGGAGCAAAGTTGCTTTAGAGTGGAATCTGGCAAACAATGCTTCATTTGGACCACATACTATTGGGGGCTGTACCCAATGCAAAGGAGCAATAACTATAAATAGTAGTGATAGTTTTGAAAGAAATGTTGGCTATTATATCATTGGGCATGCATCAAAATTTGTACCGGCCGGTTCAATAAGAATTGCAAGTAATTTAACTGGAAACTTACATAATGTGGCTTTCAAAACTCCTATTGGTAAAAAAGTTTTAATTGTTGAAAATGACGGAAATTCCTCAGAAATATTTAATATAAAACACAATGGTAAATGGATAACTGTATCATTAGATGGAGGTTCTGTTGGAACTTTTATATGGTAATCAAGTACAAAATCATATTAACATGAAAAATATAATATTTTTATTACTTTTAATAATAGCATTTTTTGGATGTGAACAGAAAAAAAAAATTGTTGAAATAGTTAAAACAACAGAGGAATCTTTTAACCTAAAAAACAAAAAAACAAGTGTTTACACAACGGCCCATAATTCTGATTTAAAATTGTCTTTAAGCAGCAACCCTGTTGAGTTTAAAGATTTTAAACAGCCTTTGGAAACAGAATCGGCTATTAATGTAGACCCAAGTAAACAATTTCAGACCTTCATGGGTATTGGAGCCGCATTAACCGATGCATCTGCAGAAACATTTTATAAGCTTCCACAGAACAAACAAGATCAATTTATGGAAGCTTATTTTAGTGCTGAAAATGGTATTGGGTATACTTTGGCAAGAACACATATCCATAGCTGTGATTTTTCAAGTGAAAGTTACACTTATGTTGAAGAAGGAGATGCAGAGTTAAAGACGTTTAATATAGACCACGACAAAACCTATAGAATTCCGTTTACCAAAAGAGCCATTGAAGCAGCGGGTGGAACATTAACAATATATGCAAGTCCTTGGAGTCCACCGGCATTTATGAAAACCAATGGTGATATGCTTCATGGGGGTAAACTGTCTCCAGATTTTTACCAACCTTGGGCTAATTATTATGCTAAATTCATAAAAGCATACGAAAAAGAAGGCATTCCTATTTGGGGGTTAACAGTTCAAAATGAGCCAATGGCTGTGCAACGATGGGAATCTTGTATTTATACCGCTGAAGATGAGCGTGATTTTTTAAAAAACTATTTAGGTCCAACTTTAGAAAAAGAAGGTTTGGGAGATAAAAACATTATAGTCTGGGATCACAACAGAGATTTATTATTCCAAAGGGCCAATGTAATTTTAAATGATCCTGAGGCTTCTAAATATGTATGGGGAACAGGGTTTCACTGGTATGAAGATTGGAAAGACGGTACCCCAATGTTTGATGCGGTAAAAAAAGTACAAGAAGCTTATCCCGACAAAAATTTAATCTTTACAGAAGGCTGTAATGAGAAATATGATCTTGTTAGAATTAAAAATGAAGATCCTAAATTGGCCGAACGTTACGGAAAATCTATGATCAATGATTTTAATAATGGCGTAGTTGCTTGGACAGATTGGAATATTCTCTTAGATGAAACTGGTGGGCCTAACCATGTAGGCAATTTATGTTTTTCTCCAGTTCATGGTAATACGCAAAGTGGTGAGTTAACCTTTACCAATTCATATTATTATATTGGTCATTTTTCAAAATTCATTCGACCGGGAGCTAAAAGAATAAGCAGTGCATCCAGTACAAACAATTTATTAACTACCGCTTTTGAGAATCAAGATAAAAGTATTGTTATTGTTATAATGAATACAAGTGATATGGAGATTAGCTACAGTTTAACCTTGCAACTAAAAACGGCTAATTTAATCACTTCACCTCACACCATACAGACCATACTATTAAATTGAGGGTGATTGATTAAATTTTTCCATTTTATTATAATTAAAAACTGATATTTGATTTTGTATATCCGTAAACACTAATAATCGTATTTTTTTAATATTTTAGACAAAAAATAAAGGTATGAATATTTTTAGTTTTACGGCGGAATTCAGCAGTGAAGAAGCATGCCGTACGCATTTTAAGGAAGAACGTGACAAAATAGGCGTTTGCTGCAGGAACTGTTCACATACGGAGCATTATTGGATAAAGAGCCAATGGAGTTACGAATGTAAAAAATGTAGGAGCAGGACCTCTCTGCGCAGCGGAACGATCATGCAGAGCTCCAACCTGTCCTTTCTGACCTGGTACAAGACCATGTTCCTGTTGACAGCGACCAAGAAGGGCTTTTCTTCCAAAGAGATACAGTGCCAACTGGGACTGAAACGTTATGAGCCGGTCTGGGCAATGGTACATAAACTGCGCAAGGCAATGGGAAAGAGAGATGACAGATATACCTTGGAGGGAATGATAGAGATGGACGAAGGCTATTTTACAATAGAAGCATCTGAAAATGACCATAAAACGCAAAAATCAGGTCGGGGAAGTAAAACAAAATCCAATGTGATGGTAATGGCGGAAAGCACGATCCTTGAAGATCTGGGCACGGGAAAGGTTGAGCGCCAATGCCGTTACTTCAAGGCCAAAGTGTTGGAAGACCATAAAGCGGGCGGTACAGATGAAACCCTTGAGAGCGCAATTGCCCAAGAACAGACGATTGTATTTACAGACCAGAGCACCTCCTATGTCAACATTGCCGATTACGTTGAAATACACATCAGCGAGAAATCGAACGAGAGAACAACAAAAGAAACACTGAAATAGGTGCACATAGCAATAAGCAATGCCAAAAGGAATTTTGTGGGCAATTATCACAAGATCAAGAGGAAATACTTACAATTGTATCTAAACGAATTTGTTTACAAACTAAATCGTAGGTATTTTGGAGAGAAAATCTTCGATAGGCTAGTTATTGCCAATATTACAGGGTTATGAGTAAAAACGGATATACAGTATTTGATTTATAGTTATTTAAAAAGATTTAATGTAGTCCCACTTGAACCTATATTTAATACACAAAGATATAGTGTTGTGGAGTAATACGGAGTTTTTAGAATATTGCAATTCTTTTAAAATAGCTATATGGATTAGTATAGGTGTATAGAGGTTTGCGCATCAATTGAAAAATGGCAAGAGATTATATATTTCATTTTTTGGTTAATGTTTTATAATCACTTTTAAATCATGCATCGAAGATTTAAAAAAACTATTTCTTAACGTTACCTATTAAGCGGCCCACATTTACTTGGCGTTACACAATGGATGTCTTATTTCTAAGCTTATTTTAAATAATAAGGACAACATAGATCAAAATGACCTAATAGATTAAAAGATAGATAAATTGACTATATAATGAATACATAATTACCAAATAATTATAAAACTTCTTAAATTGCCAAAACATTGTTTAATCGATGTTATGATTTACTAAAATTTCATGAGGCGAATTATTTATAAAATATTGAACTTTATTTTTATATTATTTGTAATATATAATTTACAAGGTCAAGAGCTTCCACCAATTAATCATCATACTTCCTATGATTATCAAGGAGATAGTCAAAATTGGATGATTTCACAAGCATCAAATAAGTTTATATATGTGGCTAATAATGACGGCCTTCTAGAATATAATGGAACGGAATGGACTCTCTATTCATCACCTAATAATACAATAATAAGAGCGGTTAAGGTTATAAATGACACCATTTATACGGGTTGTTATATGGAATTTGGATATTGGACTAAAAACCAATTCAATAAATTACAATACCAATCTTTGGTTCCTGAACTTAAAGAAAAAATGGTGAATGACGAACATATTTGGAGCATCAAATCATATGAAGAATGGATTCTTTTTCAGTCTCAAAACAGAATTTATTTCTATAATAGATTAGAAAAAAAATTTAAAATTATTTCTTCTGATAATGTTATCGTGAATGTGTTTAAAATAAATAATACTATTTATTACCATATATTGAATGAGGGCATCTACAAATTGGATAGAGGTGTGGCAAAGTTGATAACAGATGAAAACGTTTTTAAAAAAGATCGGGTAATAAATCTTTTTGCGATAGATAATGGACTACTTGTTCAAACTAGAAAAAATGGTTTTTATACATTAATTGATACACAAGTACATCCTTGGTCAACTCCTGATTTAATAGCCAAAAGGAACGTAAATATTTTTAATAGTATTAAACTAAAAGATAATAGTTTCATATTAGGCACTATTTCAAAAGGCGTCATTCATTTAAGTCAGCAAGGGAAAATTATATATCAAATAGATCAAAACAATGGTTTAAGTAATAATACGGCATTATCGTTGTTTGAAGATGAAGACAAAAATGTTTGGATTGGATTGGATAATGGGATAGACTGTATCAACATTAAATCTCCTGTTCGAGTATTTAATGATGATAAAGGTTTACTGGGGACTGTTTATTCTTCTGCTGTTTTAAATGGGTTGCTTTATCTTGGAACCAATCAGGGCCTGTTTTACAAAAACACCAACGTTGATGAACCGTTCAAACTTATTAGTGGAACATCGGGGCAGGTTTGGAATTTGTTTGTATACAATAATGAATTGTTCTGTGGACACCATTTAGGAACATATATTATTGATGGGGATCAAGCCACATTAACTGTGAACCAACCAGGAACTTGGGGATTTAAACTAATTCCGGGAAAAGATAATATGCTATTACAGGGGAACTATGATGGCTTAAATATTATAACTAAGGAGAATGGGGTTTGGAGACTTAAAAATAAGATTGATGGTTTTGATTTTTCTGCTCGATATTTTGAACTATTCCCTAATAATGACATCTTTATCAGTCATGGATATAAAGGAATTTTTAAGTTAAAAGTAAGCAGCGATTTCACTGAAGTCCTAGATTTTCATTTAGATTCTACAAGAATAGGGAAAAACTCAAGTATTACTAAATATAATGACCAACTACTTTATGCATATGAGAAAGGGGTCTTTAAATATGATTTCTCAAAGAATATTTTTGTAAAAGACACTTTATTAAGTTCTATAGTTACCAAAGGGTCATATCTAACAGGAAAACTTGTTGCCGATGATACAGGGAAGTTATGGGCATTTTCGACTGATAATATAAGCTATGTTACAGTCAATGATTTAAATAATGAATTTAAAGTTGATAGAATTTCAATTCCAGTCGAATTGAGAAAAGGGAAAATAGGATATGAAAATATATATTACCTTGGAGATAGTAAGTATTTGTTGGGGACTTCAAACGGATATATCACTTTGGACCTCACTCAAATCAACGAACATAAAAAGTATAAGATTGAACTTAATAGCATTGCATTAAAAACTCATGAATCGGCAGATTTTACCAATATTAACTTAAGTATTCCTGGAGAATTCAAGCAGAGCGAAAATTCAATTAGCTTTTCTTATAGTGTAGCTGAATTTGAGAAATATAAAACTGTAGAGTATCAATATAAACTGAATGGATTTAATCAACAATGGAGTAAATGGGATAAATCAACAAATATAACTTTTAATAATCTTAAATTTGGTGATTATCATTTTGAAGTAAGAGCAAAAGTTGGAAATACCATTTCAGGTAATATAAAAAGTTATGATTTTACCATTTTAAGACCATGGTATTTTTCAAATTTAGCTATAATAGGGTATTTTCTTGCCCTCTTTGGGATTATACTAATTACACATAGAACATATAAAAAATATTACAGAAAACAATTGGTACATAAGCAACTGGAAAATGAGCAAATGATAATTAAGATTAATAATGAAAAACTCAATCTAGAAATTGAAAATAAAAACAGAGAATTAGCGTTATCAACAATGAGCATCATTAGGAAAAATGAAGCTCTAGTAAGTATTAGAAAGGAATTGAAAAGCATAGATAAAGGTCCCAAACCTAGCACTAAAGCAGTTCTAAATTTGATAGATAAGAACTTAAAAGATACTAAAGACTGGAGATTATTTAAAGATGCTTTCAATAGTGTTGATAAAGATTTTTTAAAAAAAATTGAAGCTCTTCATCCAATCTTGACACCAAATGATTTGCGTTTTTGTGCCTTTTTAAAATTAAATCTGTCTTCAAAAGAGATTGCACCATTATTAAATATATCTGTTAAGAGTGTTGAAACCCGACGCTATAGATTAAGAAAAAAAATAAATTTACCTCATGAGACAAGTCTGGTCAAGTATCTTTTTGAGATTTGATGCCCTACATTGAATAATTTTACCACGACATTACCACTACATTATACCAATAGAAGCAAAATAATTTTCATTTTTTTTAATTTCTCATTTTTTTAAAACCACCAATAGATGTGTTTTTATAATTGATTAGCACTCATTTTTTTAAAGTTTAAATTAAAAATTGGCGTGTCTGTTTTTTGTAGAGGTGCATAAATTGATTTGATAATATTTTGTATGTAATATTGTCAAATCCCCAATAACAGGGTTTGTTTTTTACTAACATATTAATTAATCTAACTCTAAATTATGAAATTAAAAATACCCTTAAAAGAAATAAAAATGCTTTTAGCACTTTTTATGCTCTTTATTTTTAGCATTGCCACGGCGCAATCGCAAAAAACGGTTACAGGTACGGTTTCTTCATCAGAAGATAATATGCCCTTACCAGGTGCCTCGGTCTTAGTGAAGGGCACAAACAATGGAACATCAACTGATTTTGATGGTAAATTCTCATTAAGTGTAGCTTCTGACGCTACAACGCTACTAATTTCCTATATAGGATTCCTTACTCAAGAAGTTACAATTACAAATGCACCACTTGCTATTTCGCTTCAAATAGATGCAAATGCTCTTGATGAAGTTGTGGTAGTAGGTTATGGTACTCAAAGAAAGAGTGACGTAGTTGGTGCCGTAACTAGTGTAGACTTGGACGAGGCTACCCTTATACCAACTACCAATGTTTCTGAAATGCTTCGTGGTAGAGCTGCCGGTGTACAAATTAATTTAGCAGATGCTAGACCCGGAGGAAGTTCTAATATTTTAATTCGTGGTAAAGTATCATTAGTAGGTAATGATCCATTACTTATTTTTGATGGTGTTCCGTATGATAACATCAATGATATTTCGGCAGACGACATTGCATCCATAGAAATTTTAAAAGATGCTTCTGCAACTGCTATTTATGGTTCTAGAGCTTCTAATGGTGTTATTTTAATAACCAGTAAAAGAGGGAAGCAAGGTAAAATATCTGTTAACTACCATGCCTATACAACCACTCAAAAATTAACCAGAAACTTTGATCTTTACAGTGCCGAAGAATTTATAACATTAAATAGAGAAGCTGGTAGAGACAGGATTACTGGTGCTTTTGCAGATGATGAAATTGTTTTTAGCCCTTTTGAATTAGATGCTATTGCTAATAGAAACTTTGTAAACTGGGAAGATCTTATATTAAAAGAAGCAACCTTACAAAGTCATGCATTAAGTGTGTCTTCTGGCACGGAATCTACTAAAATTTATTCAAGTATTAGTTATTTTAATCAAGATGGATTAATACCTACTTCTGGTTTTGAAAGAGGCACTTTTAAACTTAATATCGATCAAAAAATCAGTGAAAAACTTAGTGTGCAAGCGAATATTAATTATCAAACAAGTTTACAAGATAAAGAAAGTAACTCGATTAACTTTATTAATCTATCGCCTTTGGCTCAAGCATTCGATGCAAATGGAGATTTAATCCTACTACCATTAGGTGATACTAGTACCACAATAAATCCGTTATGGAATATTCGCGAATCAGTAAATGATGTTAAAACAAATCTTACAGATGTAACTCTAACAGGTACTTATAAATTTACACCTAATTTATCATATACTTTAAATACGTTTTTAAGAAATAGAAATGAAAGAGAGGGATTATATCGTACAAGTCTCCATTCGCAAGGAGACGAGGGGATTGATGGTTATGCAGAATTAAGAAATTCATTCTATAAACAATTTTTGCTTGAAAACATTATAAATTATAGTCCAGAGATTAATGAAGACCATCAATTGGATTTTACAGTGGTTCATTCTATTGATGAAATTTCAAGTGAAGAAACTGGAATTATAAAATCTGGTTTTGCTAATGATGCCTTGGGGTATAATGGTTCAGCAACTATTCTTTCTGTCAACCCTTCTACAAACGGTAGAGATGTAGGGAGTCGAAAATTGGTTTCAGTCCTGGCTCGTGCCCGGTATGGCTATTTAGATAAATATTTATTTAATTTCTCTATAAGAGCAGATGGAGCATCTGTTTTTGCGGATAATAATAAATGGGGGTATTTCCCTGCAGCTGCTTTCGCATGGAAAATGCACAAAGAATCTTTTTTAGAGAATTCTTCAAGTATTAATGAAATGAAATTAAGGGTAAGTTACGGATCTACTGGAAATCAAGGTGTTAATTCAGAAGAATCTCTTGGAAAAGCCAACGATGCACCCTATGTTTTTGACGGAACCACTTCAGGAGGATTCATTGCCGCTACAAGATTACCTAACCCAAATTTATCATGGGAAACAACAAATACTTTGAATGTAGGTTTAGATTTTGGCTTGTTTAAAAATCTTTTCACAGGATCTTTGGAATATTATAATTCAGAAACAACAGATTTATTATTAGATCGGGTTGTGCCTTCTATAACTGGTTTTACGGTAACTCGTTTTAATGTTGGAAATGTCGAAAATAAAGGTTTCGAAGCTACCTTAAATACTAATATTATACAAAAAGGAGATTTGCAGTGGTCAGTTGGCTTGACTTACTCGGCGAATGATAATAAAGTAACCAAATTAACTGGGGAGTTAGATGAAGACGGTAACCCACTTGATCTTAGTTATAGTGGAGGTCGTTTAGCCGTAGGTCAACCTATTAATAATATATGGCAAACACAATTTGATGGTATTTATCAAGTAGGAGACGACCTTACCGCTGTTACACCTAATCCATTACCAGGAGATGTTAGGGTTGTCGATCAAAATGCAGATGGAAAAATTGACCAACTTGATAATATTTATGTGAGTGCAGATCCAGATTGGTTTGGCTCTATTACTACTACCCTTAATTATAAAGGGTTTGAACTCTTTGCGGATTTTTACATTGTAGAAAACGTGAATAAGTTTAACCCAGTATTATCAAATGGAGAACTTTTTAAAGGTGCCATTAATGGGATAAAACTACCCTATTATACGCCAGAAAACCCATCTACAACTGTTCCTCAACCACGTAGTGATACGGCGTCTAACCTTTTTGCGTTTGCGATTAGAGATGCTTCTTACTCAAGGCTTAGAACACTTACTTTAGGGTATAACATTCCGGCAGATGCCCTTTCTAAAATAGGGTTGACTAGTGCAAAAATATACGGCACAGCTACAAATTTATTTACTATAACAGATTATAAATCATATAGTCCTGAACAAAACACAGATGCTTTTCCTGATTCAAAAGGATTGACAATAGGAGTTAAATTAGGATTTTAAAAAAAAGAAAATGAAAAAAATATTAAATTTAAAAAAGAGTATATGGTTAATATGCACTTTATTTCTTGTAGTTTCATGTGAAGACTATCTTAAAGATGAATTGCTTTCTGACACTTCAGTAGATTTTCTATATAATAGCCCAGAAGGTTTAGAATCGGCATTAGTGGGTTTATATACCATACCTAGAGAAATCTATCAAAACAGAGGCGAAAACGGAAGTTTTCCAATAATACTTCAAGCCAAATCTGATTTGGCAGCTGGCATAACAGGTGAAATATCTTTATACAGCCGATTGGCTTGGGGTGCAACAGTTGGAGATCATGGTACAGAAGCTGGTCAAAATATTTATTGGCGAGATAATTATAAAGTGGTAGATAGAGCAAATTCTATTATTAAGGGTGCTGAAAATGTACCATTTAGCAATGAAGCTCAAAAAAATAAAATTTTGGGTGAAGCAAAATGTATGAGAGCACAAGCTTTTTTCACATTGTATAGAATTTTTAATAATATTTATGTCAATACAGAACCTACAACACCTGAAAATGCTTTTGATAGACCTGAACAACCTTCTACTCAAGCTGAAATATTTGCACTATTAAAAAGTGATCTTGATTTTGCAATTGCCAATTTAGAATGGACAACCCCGGAGTTTGGAAGATGGACGCAGGCTGCTGCTCGTCATTTAAGAGCTAAAGTAGCCTTGTGGGAAGGTGATTGGGCCGGAGCGGCTAATCAAGCTGATGCCATAATCTCTAACGGCAGTTATAGTCTTGAAGCCAGCACTAAAGATGTTTTTAAGGGTAGTTTAAGCAAAAAGGAAACCCTTCTATCTATACAATTTGAAAGAGATGTTATTGGAGGTGGATCGTATAATTTTATAAATTGGAACCTAGTTCCTTCTTATCATTCGGCCCCTGGTATGACCAGATCGGTTGAAAACGGTGGCAGTGGTGCCGGTTTTTTAGTTATGAACAATTATATGATAGCCCTGCTTAATGAAGATCCAAATGATGACCGAAAAAATAGCTCATTTTATAAAAGTGTATATCTATATAACAATCCAGCAACCTTGCCTGCTGGTAAAAATTTAGGAGATCCCCTTGATTTGTATGATGAATTTAGTGGTAATCAAACAGAGTTTACTAATTATTATAGACGTCAAGCCCCATCTTGTGTTAAGTTTTTAGATGATACAGCAGAGCCTACAGATAGAAGTCATATAAAAAATGTCATGGTTTATCGTTTGGCAGAAACCTATTTAATTGGAGCAGAAGCACACATGAGAAATGGAAATACAGCTAAAGCACTACAATATATAAACACGGTCAGGAACAGGGCTAATGCAGCTAGTATAACTACTATAGACCAAGACGCTATTTTAGATGAAAATGCAAGAGAATTAGCATTTGAAGGTCATCGTTGGTTCGATCTGAAAAGAATAGGCGTTCTAACGTCTTACCTACAAGATCATATGGGAAGTGCCGTTTGGAATGCTACTTATAGTGTAGGCGATCCTCGTCCAAGGTATCAAGACCATATGAAAAACTGGGCAATACCACAGGCACAATTGGAACTATTAGGGCCAAACTACCCACAAAATTTAGGGTATTAAAATTATAAGAGTTTTGCTTAGCTCGTAGCTAGCTTAAGCCCAAATTCATAAAAAGTTGAGTAATTTGAGTTACTTATTTATTTTGAGTTGATCAAGGGACTCCCTTAAAAAAATTAAGGGAGTTCTTTTAAAAGAGACCAACAATTGTATTTCAAACTTATTATTACTTTCCTCATGAGAAAGTATAAAAAGGGATATGGACAGTCATGATTTTAAATGGCTCCATCGCAAAAAATGGTATTCTACTTATTTGATAGTTAAAAATCACGATTTTAAATATACTATATTAAATCATGCTTAAATCGTTTATCATAATACTTTTGTTTTCATTGCCATTTATTGTCTTGCCACAAGATTTAATTACCAATACTACCAATAGAAACACCACAACATTAAATGGAACTTGGAACTATATTGTAGATCCTTACGAAACTGGATATTATAATTATAGATATCAACCTTACGACCAATTACCTGAAAAAAATAATTCGGCTTTTTATAATAATTATCATGCTAAAGATAAATTAGAATTAGTTGAGTATGATTTTGATAAATCACCTACCCTAACAGTTCCTGGTGACTGGAATTCGCAACACGATAAGTTGTTTTATTATGAGGGAACTATTTGGTATAAACGTTCATTTGATTATCAGGTTTCCAAGATGTCAAATAGGCAATTTGTTTATTTTGGTGCGGTTAATTATAAGGCAGAAGTCTATCTAAACGGAATTAAACTCGGTACACATGAAGGTGGGTTTACACCATTTAATTTTGAAATTACGTCAATTTTAAAAGAAAAAGATAATTATTTAGTTGTTAAAGTAGATAACAAACGCTTTAAAGAAGCCATCCCAACAATAAATACAGATTGGTGGAATTATGGCGGCATTACCAGAGATGTTAAAATAATTGAAGAACCTTCAACATTTATCCAAGATTACAGTATTCAGCTCGAAAAAAATTCTAATAAAACCATAAAAGGATATATATCATTAAACAATGCCAAAGCGGATGAAAATGTGAATCTTACCATTCCTGAATTAGATATTAATACGTCTTTAAAGACCGATGGAAATGGAAATGTTCAATTTGAAATCCCTTCAAAAAAAATACAATATTGGTCGCCGGAGTTTCCTAAACTATACGATGTTTTTATTAAAACAGGATATCAAACTTTAAAAGACGAAATAGGTTTTAGAACTATTGAAACCATGGGTCCTGATATTCTTTTAAACGGGAAATCAATTTTTTTAAGAGGCATTTGTATCCATGAAGAAAATGCCATGCGAGGGGCAAGAGCTTACAATGATGCTGATGCTCTTGTAGCACTTAATTGGGCTAAAGAATTGGGTTGTAATTATGTACGATTAGCACACTATCCTCATAATGAACATATAGTAAAATTAGCAGACAAAATGGGACTCATGGTATGGGAAGAAATACCTGTGTATTGGACAGTGGATTTTACCAATGAAAAATCTTTAGCTAATGCTAAAAATCAACTCTCCGAAGCTATTGCAAGAGACAAAAACAGAGCATCTATAATAATTTGGTCTATGGCGAATGAAACTCCACCATCAGATCCTAGAAACACATTTTTAAAGGCTCTAATCAATCATACAAAAAGTATGGATGAAACAAGACTTATAAGTGCTGCTTTGGAAAAACACTATAAGGATGGTGTAAATATAGTAGATGATGAAATAGGCAATTATTTAGATATTGTTGCTTTTAATCAATATACAGGATGGTACGGAGGCTCTTTAGAAGAAGCGCCAAATGCAAAGTGGGATATTAAGTTTAACAAACCCGTGGTAATTTCAGAATTTGGTGGCGGTGCTTTACAAGGACTTCATGGAACAACAAAAGAACGTTGGACCGAAGAATACCAAGAATATTTATATGAGCAAAATTTAAAAATGATTGAAAAAATACCAAATATAAGAGGCACAAGCCCTTGGATTTTAAATGATTTTAGATCTCCAAAAAGAGTACTCCCTAACATACAAGATGGATGGAATAGAAAAGGATTAATTTCCAATCACGGCATTAAAAAGAAAGCCTTTTTTACAGTAAAAGATTTTTATAAAAAAATAAAGCTCCAATACAAATAAGATGCATAAAAATAGTTTTTTTTTCATTATTTTGGTTAGTCTGATTCTGTTGTCCTCTTGTTTAAAAAACAAGAAGGCAACAGTTTTGTTAGAGGAGTATGAATTGGTTTGGACCGATGAATTTGAATATAACGGAAAACCAGATACAACAAAATGGGGATATGAACATGGATTTATAAGAAACAATGAAAAACAGTATTATACAGACAGCTTAAAAAATGCAAGAGTAGAAAATGGATATTTAATTATCGAAGCACATAAAGAAAAAATTGCAAATCCAGAATTTAATACTGAAGAGTATAATAACATAAGGCATTTACTTTATATTTCAAAAATTGATACCGCTCAATATACATCGGCAAGTCTAACTACCAAAGATTTATCGCAATGGACATACGGTAAATTTGAGATTAGGGCCAAATTGCCTAAAGGCGTTGGTCAATGGCCTGCAATTTGGATGCTTGGTGAGAATAAAACCGAAGTAGGTTGGCCAGAGTGTGGTGAGATCGATATTATGGAACATGTAGGTTTTAATAAAGATACTGTTTTTGGATCCATCCATTCAAAAACCTACAACCACATCGCGAGAACACAAAAAACACAAGGAATATTTATTGATCAGCCCTATGATAAATTTCATGTATATGCTATTGAATGGACGCCCGAAAAAATAGATTTTTTATTAGACGATGAAGTTTATCTTCATGTAGAAAACGAACATAAAACTACCAAAGAATGGCCATTCGATCAAAGCTTTTGTTTGAAATTGAACAACGCCATTGGGGGCATGTGGGGTGCTCAAAATGGAATTGATGATACTGAGTTTCCACAACAGTTTATAATTGATTACGCAAGAATATATCAGCTAAAATAATAAAGCCATGTTAATTAAAAATCTATTTAAATTTATAATTATACTCATTACTGTTTCGTGTAATAACACAGATAATAATTTAAATAAAGACACAGAAAAAACTCCAGAAACAGAATACAAATTAGTTTGGTCTGATGAATTTGACGGGAATAGCATCAATTTAGATAATTGGACATTCGAATTATGGGAAGCAGGAAAAGTTAATAGCGAGTGGCAAAAATATGTTGAAAATACAGACAATTACAAAGTTGAAAACGGCATTTTATCAATCACTGCAACTAAAACAGGCGAAAATAAAAAAGGAGGTTATACATCAACACGGTTATCTAGTCAAAAGAAAAAAGAATTCAAATACGGTCGTATAGAATTTAGAGCAAAAATGCCTGCTGGAACAGGAACTTGGCCTGCCTTATGGATGCTTGGCTCCAATCGAGATGAAGTTGGTTGGCCTAAATGCGGAGAAATTGATATTATGGAGTATGTTGGTTACCAACCTAATGTAACACATACTAACATCCATACCCAAAACGACTATGGAGTTACCAATAACAAAGTATCAATAAACTTAAAAACGGCTGAAGAAGAGTTTCATAATTATGGAATAATCTGGACTGAAGATGCCATTCAATTTTATATAGATTCGCCACACAATATTAAAAATACTTATGCTCCCATCAAAAAAAATGCTGATAACTGGGCGTATAGCCAACCCTTTTATTTTATCATGAATTTTGCTGTTGGAGGGACTTGGGGCGGTAGAGAAGGCGTAGACGAAACTATTTGGCCCGAAACAATGGAAGTGGATTATGTTAGGGTTTACCAGTTGGAAAACAAAATGTAAAAATGACAAAATATTATTTTTTATGTGCTTTGGCCTTAATCTTATCTGGTTGTTGTAAAAATCAAGATCGTATTTCGGTAATGACCTATAATATTAGGTTGGATGTGGAATCTGATGGGGAAAACAGTTGGAGCATTAGAAAAGATTTTTTTACTGGGCAAATCCAATTCTATAGCCCCGATATTTTTGGAATACAGGAAGCCAAGCCCAATCAGGTGGTCGATATCTCAACGGTGCTTCCAATATATGCGTATGTTGGTATTGGAAGAGACGGAGTCAATAAGGGAGAGTCTTCAAATATTTTTTATAAAAAAAGTAGATTCTCACTCGAAGAAAGTAATACATTTTGGCTTTCTGAGACACCCAATACTGCTTCCAAAGGTTGGGATGCAGCTTTTAACAGAGTTTGTACCTACGCATTGCTGCAGGACAAGACAAGCAACAAATTCCTATGGGTTTTTAACACCCATTTGGATCATATTGGCGAGCAGGCCAAAACAAAAGGTATTGAACTTATCCTTTCCAAAATAAACTCCTTGAATTCAAAAAATTATCCGGTCGTCTTTATGGGCGATTTTAATTCTGAACCCAGTGAAGAAAGGATAATGTCCATAAAAAAAAGAATGGATGACAGTAGGGATATCAGCCAAGAAAAACCTTTTGGCCCCTCCGGAACCTTTAATGCGTTTCAACATGATGTACCTGTGACCAAACTAATCGATTATATCTTCATTTCAAAAAACAATGCATTCAAGGTCAGGAAATATGCGGTCATAAGCGACTCTAAAGATTTAAAATATCCTTCGGACCACTTGCCGGTTTTTATAGAATTAATACCAAACGATAACCCATGAAACTTATATGCCAAAAATTAATACTTGTTTTATCCTTCATATTTTTTTGTTATTGCCAAAATGCCAAAGGACAGACCATTTCTAATAATGCAGACAATCAAATTGAACAAAAAGTAGATTCCGTTTTAGCATTAATGACCTTAAAGGAAAAAGTAGGTCAAATGAACCAATATAATGGCAGTTGGGATGTCACAGGGCCTGCGTCAGAAGTTAGCGATAAAGTGAAACTTGAAAAGCTTAAAAATGGCGAAGTTGGCTCAATGCTTAACGTACTTTCTGTAAAGGCAACAAGAGAAGCACAAAAATTAGTAATGGAAAATTCACGATTAAAAATCCCATTAATTATTGGTTATGATGTAATACATGGTTATAAGACCATATTTCCAATACCATTGGGCGAAAGTGCGAGTTGGGATTTAGATATTATAAAAAAAACTGCCATTATAGCTGCCAGTGAAGCATCAGCCGCTGGAGTACATTGGACATTTTCTCCTATGTTAGATGTTTCAAGAGATGCCCGTTGGGGTAGAATTATGGAAGGTTCTGGTGAAGATCCTTATCTAACTTCTAAAATCGGTGTAGCTAAAATTCAGGGTTATCAAGGGGATGATTTATCTAAAAACAATACTATAGCAGCTTGCGCCAAACATTTTGCAGGTTATGGTTTTGCAGAAGCAGGAAGAGATTATAATACAGTAAACATTGGTGAGCATGAATTGCATAATGCCATTTTACCACCGTTTAAAGCAGCAGCTCAAGCAGGAGTCGCAACATTTATGAATTCTTTTAACGAATTAGATGGTATTCCTGCAACAGGCCATAAAATTTTGCAAAGAGAAATATTAAAAGAAGGATGGAAATGGGATGGATTTATAGTTTCTGACTGGGGCTCTATTGGCGAAATGATTGCACATGGTTATGCAAAAGATAAAAAGCATGCTGCTGAAATTGCTGCCAACGCCGGTAGCGATATGGATATGGAATCTTATGCTTATGAAGGATATTTAGAAGAACTGGTAAAGGAAGGTAAAGTTGATCTGGCCTTAATAAATGATGCTGTTAAACGTATTTTAAGAATCAAATTTAAACTTGGCCTTTTTGATGATCCCTACAAATATTGTAACGAAGAGCGTGAAAAAACTGAAATTTATACTGAAGAGAATCAAGGATTCTCTCGTGAGGTTGCAAAAAAATCTATCGTTTTACTTAAAAACGAAAACAATATCTTGCCATTAAACAAAGATGTAAAGAGTATTGCAGTAATTGGTCCTTTGGCAGATGATAAAGATACGCCTCTTGGTAACTGGAGAGCAAAGGGCGAAACAAATTCTGCAGTTTCAGTATTGGAAGGAATTAAAAACGCAGTTAGTCCAACAACTAAAATAACATATCAAGAAGGCGTGCGTATTTTAACAGAAGAATACCCAAAAGGCAGAGGGTTTTTAATGCCATTAAATTTTAGCCATGATGATATATCTGGTATTCCTGCGGCTGTAAATGCCGCTGTAAATGCTGATGTTGTTGTTCTTGTTATTGGTGAAGTAGCATTACAAACTGGCGAAGGTAGAAGCCAGACTAATATTAAATTAGTAGGAAAACAGCAAGAACTATTAGAAGCCGTTTATAAGGTTAATAAAAATGTAGTCATTGTTTTAATGAATGGAAGACCAATGGATATTACATGGGCTGCTAATAATATACCATCAATTCTTGAATGTTGGCATTTAGGATCTCAATCTGGAAATGCCATAACAGATGTCTTGTTTGGTGACTACAATCCTTCAGGGAAATTACCAGTTTCGTTTCCATATAATGTAGGTCAAGAGCCTTTATATTATAATCAAAAAATGACCGGAAGACCTTATAATGAAACTCATGTTACTTTTTCAGCTTATAGAGATGCACCAAAAACAGCACTGTATCCTTTTGGTTATGGTTTGAGTTATACAACTTTTGTATATAATAACTTAACGATAGATAAAAACGAAATTTCACCAGATGGGGAAATAAAAGTTTCTGTTGATGTAACTAATACTGGAAAAAGAGATGGTGAAGAAGTTGTTCAATTGTACATTCGAGATTTAGTTGGAAGCTTAACGCGACCTATAAAAGAATTAAAAGGGTTTGAAAAAATAATGCTAAAAGTCGGAGAAACAAAAACTGTTAACTTTACCATAAATGAAGAATCGTTACAGTTTTATACCATTAATAAAATATGGGAAGTTGAACCAGGTGATTTTGAACTTTGGGTCGGTGGCAATTCTAGTGCAACGTTAAAAGCAGCTTTTAAAGTTGTGGACTAATTATTGAAACTAAAATAAATGGGCTTAAAAAGCACTTTCGGCATTCTTGTTATGACCTATTTTTTTGGCCATCTAGCATCGACGGCCCAGACTAAAGTAATTGCCCACCGTGGATTTTCTGGGGTAGCTCCTGAAAATACACTTATATCATTTCAAAAAGCCATTGAAGTTGGGGCAGACTATCTTGAATTTGATGTGCACAAGTCAAAGGATGGAAAATTATTTGTTGTCCATGACGCATCAGTAAAACGAACAAGCTCCAACCATGCCACCGGAAACATTGCTGAAATGTCTTCCAAAGCCATTCGAAAAGTAAGAGTGGGATACTCGGAAAAATTTGGATGTACTTTCAAAAACGAAAAGATTCCCACATTAAGGAAAGTATTAAAACTTGCAAGACACAAAATGAAAGTCTGTGTTGAACTCAAGGTTGGTGGTATTGAAACAGATGTATTAAAGACCATCAATGATTTGGATATGCACGATGAGGTGATTATATTTTCGTTCCACTACCCTATTCTGTCCAAAATCAGAGCGTTGGATCCAAAAATCCCTATGCTCCATTTGATTGAAAAAGCAGACGATAAAACCATTGATAATGCAAAAAAAATAAATTGTAATGCAATTGGTGTTGGTTACAGTACAGCTGTAACTCCCGAATTTTTAGAAAGTGCACATCATAACGGCATCGAAGTTTGGAAGTGGACGGTAAACAATGAAGATGAGATGAGGAAACTGATTCACATTGGAATAGATGGAATAATCACGAATTATCCTGATAAGGCACTAGAAATCTTAAAAAAACATAAAAATAGAAAGGCAAATTAAATTATTAAAAAACCCTTTCACTAAAACTAACAAACATGAAACTTATTTTTTTAAATAAAATTCTAACCCCTTTTTTGGTTGCACTCCTTCTTGTAATTATTCCAAATAATATTGAAGCACAACAAGTGCAATTACCCAATGCGTGCAAATTCAAGCAAGGCGATGACTTAAATTGGGCAAATCCATCATTTAATGATACAGATTGGAGTACAAAACTGTTGGCAACAAGTTGGTCTTCAACAACCCAAAAAGAAAATGTGTTTGCTTGGTATAGAATTAAAATAGTCATCCCTTCTAGCATGAAAAGCCTAGCCGAAAAAGGTAATGGAATCAAACTTAACCTTGGAAAAATTGATGATGTTGACCAAACATTTTTTAATGGGAAATTAATAGGACAAACAGGGTCTTTACCTCCTAATTATGAAACTAAATGGGATGTCAAACGTTCCTATATTATTTCAGAAAATGATGTTTTCTGGGACAAAGAAAATGTCATTGCCATTCGGGTTTTTAGTCCAGATAAAGCTGGGATAGGTATGTATGAAGGGCCATACAATTATGCGCCTATTCAATGGTCAGATTACATTTCAACAGAATATGAAATTTTAGAAACTGAAAATAACGGATTTACAACAAGTATCACATTCACTAATAATGATAACAAAGCTTTTGAAGGCACCATAAAATATTGGGTGGCCGATAAAAATAATGCTATCCTGTTTACAGAAATATTACCAGTAGAAGTTAAACCAATACAAGGATACAAAATCGTTGTTCCTACTTCAAACTACCAGCCGGAAAACAAAAGTATTTTTAAAATAGGCTATCAAGTTTTCGATAATAATAGCACGGCCTCTTTAGAAGATGGGCAGTTGTATTTGGCCGATAGACACATTGAAATCCCCATTGCAAACGAACCTAACGTGTTAGTTGAAAATAAAATAAAAGATGTTTTTACCTCAATTCCATTTCAAAATCAACAATTCAATAGCTATTTAGGAAAACGCCAAACTCAAAATTTAGAAGAGCGTCTTTTAAATGTTGATGAAGAAGGTATGCTGGGTTCATATTTAAAAAGACCGGGAATTCATCCATGGGCAGGTGAGCATGTAGGTAAATATTTAGAAACTGCCTGCAATGTTTGGAAAAATACCCATGATGCCAAACTTAAACAGCAAATGGACAGAATGATGTATGAATTGATAAACTCACAATTAGAAGATGGTTATTTGGGAACCTATACCCCTGATGCCTTCTGGACAAGTTGGGATGTATGGTCGCATAAGTACAATTTATACGGTTTGCTTGCTTATTATATAACCACAGGTTACGAACCTGCATTGGATGCTTGTAAAAAAATGGGGGATTTGTTATGTACTACCTTTGGAAATAACCCAGGTCAACGAGATATCATTTTAGCAGGTACTCATGTTGGAATGGCAGCAACCAGCATTTTAGACCCAATGGTGGAGTTATACAAATATACAGGTGATAAAAAGTACTTGGATTTTTGTTATTATATCATTGGTGCCTGGGAACAAGAAAATGGCCCAAAAATTATCAGCACATTATTATCCAAAGGAAAAGTAAACAAAGTGGCAAATGGAAAAGCCTATGAAATGCTTTCAAACTTTGTTGGAATGGTGAACTTATACCGAGTTACTGGAGATGAAACATTACTAAAGCCTGTTTTAATTGCATGGCAAGATATAGTTGATAATAGATTATATATTACCGGAACCACCAGCTCTTGGGAACATTTTCAAGACGACGAATTATTGCCCGCAGCAGATAAAGACCATATGGGGGAAGGCTGTGTAACAGTTACCTGGCTTCAATTAAATCATGGTCTTTTAAGGTGGGGTCTAAAAATTAGTTTTTTTTAGATTTCTTAAAAAGACAAGAACCCTTTTTAATCTTTTCAAGAAATATTATAATGCAATTTAGCAAAAAAATGTTGTTTTTAATGCAAAAGTTGCAGTTCTATCTATCTAT
>JAGXIE010000036.1 GCA_024635765.1 Flavobacteriaceae bacterium
ATCAATCCAACTCCTATAACGTATATATTTTTCATATTATTTCACCCTTTTAATGGCTTCTTCAAAATCATCGGCCGTAGCGCATAACGATATGCGAATATAGCCTTCACCCCTTGAGCCAAAAACCGTTCCGGGAGCCACGAAAATGGACTTATTTTTTAATAACAAATCAACGAATTTTTCAGAATTGACCAATGCAGGTAATTTTGCCCACACAAACATTCCTGCAGTATCTTTATCATAAGTGCAGCCTAAGGCATCTGCCAACTTCCAAGCAAGTTTACGACGATCACCATAGACACTGTTTAAACTGATGTACCACATTTTTGAAGTGTTCAATGCCTCAATTGCCCCTTTTTGGATACCATAAAACATTCCGGAATCCATGTTACTCTTTACTTTTAAAATCGCATTGATATATTCATATTTCCCTATCACCATACCAACTCTCCATCCAGCCATATTAAAGGTTTTACTCAAAGAATTCAATTCTAAACATACATCCCTTGCACCTGGATATTTCATAATACTCCTTGGATAATCATTTAACACAAAACTATATGGATTATCGTTGACCACCAAAATATTATTGCGCTTGGCGAAGGCAATTATATCCTCAAACGTCTTATTAGATGCCTTTGCTCCAGAAGGCATGTGTGGATAATTGATCCACATGAGCCTTACGCGACTTAAGTTTTTCATTTTCTCAAGTGTGTAGAGGTTTGGTTGCCAGCCGTCTTTTTCTTTTAGTTCATAATATCTCGTCTTTACATTTAAAAGTTTTGCTACCGATTCATAAGTTGGATAACCAGGATTGGGAATCAAAACCTCATCCCCTTCATTTAAGAACGCCATTGAAATATGCATAATACCTTCTTTACTTCCCATAAGTGGAAGTATTTCAGTTTTTGAGCTCAAAGCAACGCCAAACCGTTCTTTATAAAAAGCCGCCATGGCTTCCCTCAATTCTGGCAGACCTTGGTAACTTTGGTATTTATGTGCAGCATTGTCGTGGAGACTGTTTTTTAATGCATCGATCACACTATTCGATGGTGTCAAATCTGGACTTCCTATTCCCAAATTAATAATTGGTTTGCCATGTTCTTTTAGGAGATTCACTTCTCTTAACTTTTTTGAAAAGTAATATTCCTCGACATGATCTAATCTTTTGGCTGGTTGAATCATAATCTTTCGTTTTTATATTCACCTAATATTTTAAAGTTCTGCGCCATTAGTTGTATGATGGATTTTGCTTTTTCATAATCCTTATAAGATTCAAAAGTAACATCAACAAAAAAGGAATATTTCCAAGGGGTATCTATTTTGGGCAACGATTGAATTTTAGTTAAATTTAGCTTACAGTCGCTCAAAACATTTAACACAGTGGCCAAACTACCTCTTTTATGTTCCAATTCAAATTTAAATGATGCCTTGTTAATATCACTTTTTGGAATTTCAGAATTAACTGTTTTTACAATCACGAAACGGGTTTCATTATGCTTGATGGTTTGAATACTCTTTGATAAAATTTCTAAATTAAACATTTCGGAAGCCATTTCGCTGGCCACAGCTCCAACATTTATTAGCTTATTTCGTTGAATTCGCTGGGCTACTTCAGCAGTATCCTTGTCCTCAATAAGTTTTATATGAGGGTGCTTTTTAAAAAATTCCTTGCATTGCAACAATGCCATAGGATGAGAATAGACTTCTTTAATATCGCTGATTTTTTGATTTGGGAGCGCCATCAGATGATGCTGAATATCTAAATAATGCTCACCAATAATATGTAAATGATGGTTATCAATTAATGCATAATTTGGAATTATCGAACCTACTATGGAATTTTCAATAGCCATAATCGCTGCATCCACTTGATTGTGAAGCAGACAATCAACTACTTTATCAAATGTTAGGCACTCAGTCACCTTAACAAATTCATCAAAATACTGTTGAGACACTATATGATGGAACGATCCTTTAATTCCTTGTATGGCAACTGACTTTATCACTTATTAATAATTGTTATAATTAAAAAAGTCCCGATTTTCATCGAGACTTATATAGAAATTTATGGTTTATAAATTATACATACAACGTCTCGTTTCCTTTACTAAAAAAGAAATAGAACCAATTTTGATATGTATAAACTATTGTTTTCATTATTTGAATAGCTAAAGTAATTAATAAATCGAAAAAACAAAATCTTTTTTTAAATGTTTTGATACTATTACGATTTCGCTATGCATTAGGATAGGTATTATTGTTTATTTTTGACTAAATATCGAGATGTATGTCAATTGAAGTTGAAAATTTATCAAAAGTTTACGGCGAACAGAAGGCCTTGAATAATGTGTCATTTAAAATCAATAAAGGAGAAATTGTTGGTTTTTTGGGTCCTAATGGTGCAGGCAAGTCCACAATGATGAAGATTCTGACCACATATGTAGAAGCTTCGGATGGCGTTGCCAAAGTCAATGATTTTGATGTGAAACATGAAGCATTGAGCGTTCAGAAATTGGTTGGCTATTTGCCTGAGCACAATCCCTTATATTTGGAAATGTATGTAAGGGAATATTTGGCTTTTAATGCAGGGGTTTATAAAATTTCAAAATCAAGAATTGAAGAAGTAATTGAATTAACTGGCCTGACGCCCGAATCACATAAAAAAATTGGACAACTCTCCAAAGGCTACCGTCAGAGAGTAGGCTTGGCAAATGCCTTATTACATGATCCTGAAGTGTTGATTTTAGATGAGCCAACCACAGGATTGGATCCAAACCAATTGGTAGATATTAGACATTTAATTAAAAATGTCGGTCAAGAAAAAACTGTTTTTCTGTCAACACATATCATGCAGGAAGTTGAAGCGATGTGCGACCGAGTGATTATCATCAATAATGGTACAATTGTGGCTGATAAAAAATTGAAAGACCTTAAAGCTGACCAAGTTCAAATCATCGAAGTAGAGTTTGATTATCGTGTGGAAGACGTGCTACTTAATAAGTTAAAGCATGTTTCCTCTGTAAAAAACACACACGATTTTGTTTACGAAATCACGTTTTCCACAAAAGAAGACATGCGTTCCATGGTTTTTGATTTTGCCCACGACAACGGATTGAAAATTCTTCAATTGAATCAAAAAAACGTGAATTTAGAGAGTTTGTTTAGAGAGTTGACTTTAAAGTAGACGGTGTTCAGTATGCCGTGTTAATACATTTAATTTTGGATGATCAATTGTCCAGTATAAAACACCTGAATATCCACAACTGGTGGCTCATTGACCAAAATAACATCTCCCGTACTGCGCATTTCGCCAGTTACTGATTGTTGTGGATTTAAAACCATGTCGTTAGTTCCACGATGGAAAATAGCAATGTTTTGAGCTACTAAATCTGCACCTTCAAAGCGACCATCACCCGAATAAAAATTGATTGACAAATCATCAACAGCACCAGATATAAATAGTTTAGAAAGATTATTTGTTGCGACATAAATATTCTGACAATTCACTTGCAACCTAAAATCGCCATCGGTATGGAATTCATCTTCATTTTCAAAATCTTCAGAAATTAAGTCCAAACTTGGATAATTCAAAACCCCATTACTGCTTACCGCCAAACCGGAACTATTTCTAATTTCAGTCAAATTTGGTGCACTCACATATACTTTGGTGACTCCGTAATCTCTCGTTAGGTTACATACATTCTCATTCTTTATAATTAGACGATCATTTTCAACTCTTATTTTGATGTCATTCATCAAATATTCGCCCGTTTCAACAACTACACTTTGTACTGGACCTTCACTAATAATAAGTTCGACACGTTCAAAAACTGATATTTTACTGAAATCTCCAACATGAAACTCTTGTTGGATGATGTCACCTGTATTTTGAAAGCAATCTGGTACTTTATCCCCATTACAGGAAAGCAACATACCCATGAATATTATGTAAATAAATTTTTTCATAACCTAACTCCTATCCCAAATTCAACAGCTTCGGCCTTCGCTCCATGTGCTTTTAATGTGACCGCACCAAAGAATTTATCACCAAAATAACGTTGCAAACCAATTCTATTATAAACACGTCCTTCAAAATCATATGGATAATAGATGTAGTAGCCTAATTGTGTAATAAGCGAGGTCTTATTAATAAACAATTCATGACCAACAAAAACTCCAGCACGTTTCCAATCCTCATCTCCTGATATATTAAATTCTGGGAATGCCACCGAATAAAAATAAATCAATTCCTTCAAAAACTCTGAGAGAAAGACATCTGCACCAACTTGTATAGCACTCTTTCGATTCAAGCGTTTATCTGCATAGCTGGAAAACACATAAAAAGGAAATTGGCCCATTCCATTGACATCGCTTTCATTGATTCCACTTCTAAATACAAAATTGTATTTTACGTTTTCCGTAAATTTCCTTTCTTCAGTTGACGTTATATAGTTTGGTTTATTTTCGTGGTCAAATAAATAATTAGCCCCAATATTAAAGGTAAATGTATTGGTGGAACTATTCGGCGCTTTTATATTGGCGTTAGAATAATGTATGATGGAGACACCTGCTTGGAAACCAAATCCTTCAAATATATTTTCCTTCTTAAAATTAAATTGCAGATTCGTTGAACTCGACAAATCAGATCCATAGGCATTATTGATATAGTTGTCATATTTATCATAAGGATTAGTAGTATACGCAATACCCTGCCCAACACGAAACATCAAGCTCCGTTTTAAAAAATAAAAATTGAAGTGCGCGTAAAGGCCATGATTTTCACCCAAATTGTAATTTTTCATATCCTGATATACATATGAAAATCCCCAATCGGGATAATTGTAACGACTTTCCCAATCTTTGAACCCGTAGGTTTTTTTATTATAGCTTAAAATGATTCCTGTTGGGTGGTCTGTAATGAGATGTGCAATATCTGCATTGTGTTCCACAATGGTGCCATAGAAATAACTGGCATCAAATTCGAATGATTTTTTATCTTCTTGAGAAAAAACGAGTAAAGAAGTAAAAAGAAAGAAAATAAATAATGGTTTAGGCATCAAAAGAGCTTGTATCGCAAAAATAAACGAATTATTCATACTCTTACGACCCAGAATAATATTATTTCAAATTTTGAAGAGCTTTCGCTAGTAAGTCAAAAATTGTAGGGATGTCTTCCTTTTTAGCTGTGCCTACGGATAACCTAAACCAATTAGAATCTGTTGACGCCCCAAATGCGAAGAAAGGTACAATGGCTAATTTTGCCTCTTGCAGCAAATAGCTCGTGACCTCCTGGATTGAATTTAACACCTGTCCTGATTCAGTGGTTTTCCCAATTAAATCAAATTGAACTGTTAAATACAATGCTGCTTCTGGTTGAATGGCTCTTACTGGAAATCCATCATTTTTCAATCGTTGGAATCCATCATAAAAAGCAACCAAACGATCATTGAGCTCTTTTTTAATTTGATAAATATAAGTTGAAACTGCCTCAGTTTGATTCAAATAATTAGCAGTTGCAACTTGCTCTGCCTTTGGGGACCAGGCACCTATATGGCTTAACAAAGCCTTCATCTTATTGATTACATGTAATGGGCCGAAAGCCCAACCAACACGAACTCCCGTTGAAGCAAATGCTTTGGAAATTCCATCAATAAAAATCGTGTAATCTTGCATTTCAGGAAGTAAACTCACAGGATTGAAATGCTCGATATTCTCATAAGTTAATTGCCAATAAATTTGATCGTATAGAACGTATAATGGTTTTAACTTTTCAGCAGTTCTCCGTTTATTTTCTGTAACAACTAATTCTGAAATTGCCAATAGAGTCTCCTTGTCAAAGGTTGTTCCTGTCGGATTTAATGGAGAACATAGGGCAATCAAATTCACATTTTTGATATGTGGTTTGATATCCTCTACCTTTGGCATAAATTTATTTTCAGGTAGCGTTTCTATAACTACTGCTTTATTCCTGGCTAAATAAGTATAGGCATCATTATTCCAAGATGGCACAGGATATAATACGGTATCCTCAATATCTAATATAGTTTGATAAATAGCATAAATTAACGGTCTTGCGCCTCCAGAAATCAGAATTTCATTTGGAGAGTACTCTAGTTGTAGATGTTTAGAAAGAAACGCAGAAACCGATTTACGTAATGGCTCCACTCCATTACCAGCAGGGTAATTGGTCTGATTGTCATTATAGGCGTCTATTATAGCTTGTTTTAATTCAGTAGGAATAGGAAAAATATGTGGATCAAAATCTCCAATTGTTTGATTATAAATCACTTCACCTTGCGCTTTTAAAGCATTGACTTCTCCAGCAATTTTGATAATTTCAGAACCTTTTAACCCTTCAGCTAATTTAGATGTTTTCATTATATGCGACCGCTTAATTTTGCTGCAAAAATACGGTTTTATTCCCTTATTTTTTAGTGATAAAAAGTGGTTTTTTTGTTAAAATACTTTGGAAGCAATCGTTCTAATATTTTCACTTTTCCCCATTGAATAATAGTGAAGGACAGGAATTCCAGCTTTTTGCAATTCTTTAGATTGATTGATGCACCATTCAATTCCAACCTCTCTTACCTGGTCATTATTCTGACACTTGATGACTTCAAGAATTAAAGCTTCAGGCAGATCGACATGAAAACGATGTGGTATTAAATTTAATTGCTTTTTGGTGGCGATAGGCTTTAAACCAGGAACAATAGGAACAGTTATTCCTTCAATTCTACATTTATCGACAAAATCAAAAAACTTTTGATTATCAAAAAACATTTGAGTGACAATGTATTCGGCACCATTTTTAATTTTCTTTTTTAGGAAATGAATATCGCTGTCCAAACTTGGCGCTTCCATATGTTTTTCAGGATAGGCTGCTACACCAACACAAAAATCGGTTTTTGATGAATTTTGAAGTTCTTCATCAAGATATTGCCCATCATTCAACGCCTGAATTTGTTTGACCAAACCATTCGCATAGTCATGTCCTTCTTTTTCTGGTCTGAAATAAGTTTCGTTTTTAACAGCATCACCGCGCAACGCCATCACGTTTTGAATCCCCAAGAAATCCAAATCGATCAAGAAGTTTTCGGTATCTTCTTTGGTAAATCCACCGCACAAAATATGCGGAATGGCATCAACCTTGTATTTATTTTGAATTGCGGCACAAATTCCAACAGTTCCCGGACGTTTTTTTACCACCTGTTTTTTAAGTAATCCATTTTCCTGTTCTTTAAAAACATATTCTTCACGATGGTAAGTAACATCAATAAATGGTGGTTTAAATTCCATCAATGGGTCGATATTATCAAATATGGATTGGATATGTTGCCCTTTTAAAGGCGGTAAAATTTCAAACGAAAATTGTGTACTTCCGTTAGCTCTGTTGATATGTTCGGTTACTTTCATACTAGTTTAATATACTTTACCAAAAGGTTAAGCCATTAAGTATGCAGCAAACAAGGAAAGGATAGTGATTATTATAAGTTGAATTACAAACCGAAGTTCTATGCTTATTTTTTTCATTTTTTTAGCACCTTATTTTTTCTGCAACATTACGACTTTTTATGGGTTTAAATTTTAATTAATTCTCATGTATTTGTTAAGTTTCTGCCAAATTTGGATTTAGCCATTTTTCTGCCGCTTCAAAACTGATATTTCTCCGTTTGGCATAATCCCTTAATTGGTCTTCAGTGATTTTTCCAAGTCCGAAATATTTAGCTTCTGGGTTGGCAAAATAGTATCCACTAACACTTGAAGCTGGCCACATGGCAAGGCTTTCGGTCAGTTCCACACCAATGGTTTCTTTAACGTTCAATAACTTCCAAATAGTTTGTTTTTCCAAATGGTCAGGACACGCTGGGTAACCTGGTGCTGGGCGGATACCTTTATAGTTTTCTTTAATCAATTCTTCGTTGGACAACTTCTCGTCTTGCACATAGCCCCAGTGATTGATTCGCACTTCTTTATGCAAATATTCCGCAAATGCTTCTGCCAAACGATCTGACAATGCTTTTATCATAATGGAATTGTAATCGTCATGATTTTTTTCAAACTCATTAGCTAACTCATCTGTTCCGAATCCTGTAGTCACGCAGAATGCTCCCATATAATCTTGTTTTCCGGACTCTTTTGGTGCAATAAAATCCGCCAAGGCAATATTGGGAACGCCTTCTCGTTTTTTGGATTGTTGTCGAAGGGTAAGGAATTTATAATGGTTGTTGGTTGTTGGTTGTCGGTTGTCGGAACTAATGTCGCCTTGGGATGGGTTCTCGACTGCGCTCGAACGGACAGACGCATCGATTTCAATATCATCATGATTAATTGTATTCGCTGGAAAGAGTCCAAAAATGGCTTTTGCCTTCAACAGTTTTTCATCAAAAATCCGTTTCAGAAGTACTTTTGCATCTGTAAACAATTCTTTGGCTTGTTCACCAACAATGGCATCTGTTAAAATATCAGGATAGCGACCATGTAAATCCCAACTTCTGAAGAATGGACTCCAATCGATAAATACTTCCAGTTTTGCAATGTCAAAATCTTCAATTACATGAATGCCCAACTGTTTTGGTTTGGTTATTTCTGTTGAGTTCCAATCAATTTTAAATTTGTTTTTTCGTGCTTCGTCAATGGAAACATATTTCTTTTCTCTTGTCCGATTTAAGAATTGTTCGCGGAACTTATCATATTCTTCCCTGATTTGTTCCTTGTAGATTTTATTATCTTTTTTCAATAAATTTCCAACAACTGTAACAGCCCTTGAGGCATCGTTAATATGCACAACGGTATGATTGTAATTCGGGGCAATTTTAACAGACGTATGTGCACGAGACGTTGTTGCACCACCAATTATTAAAGGAATATTGAGGTTTTTCTTTTCCATTTCTTTCGAAACAAAAACCATTTCGTCTAAAGAAGGCGTAATCAACCCACTTAATCCAATAATATCCACATTTTCTCGAATGGCAGTTTCGATAATTTTTTCAGGTAGTACCATTACACCTAAATCAATGATTTCATAATTATTACACCCTAAAACGACACTCACAATATTTTTTCCAATATCGTGTACATCGCCTTTTACAGTTGCCATTAAAATACGACCTGAAAATTCTTGTTTACCATCTTTTTCAGCTTCAATAAACGGTTGTAAATAGGCCACTGCTTTTTTCATTACCCTAGCCGATTTAACAACTTGGGGTAAGAACATTTTTCCGCTTCCAAATAAATCACCGACGACGTTCATTCCAATCATTAAATGACCTTCAATAACTTCAATCGGGCGTGTGCTCTCCAATCGTGCTTCTTCAACATCTTCAATGATAAATGCATCTAGACCCTTTACCAATGCATGCGTGATTCTATTTTGAAGTGGTTCATTTCGCCATTCCTGAACAGCTACATCCACATCTTTTTTATTGTCTTTTACGGTTTCAGCATAATCCAACAGGCGTTCAGTAGCATCATCTTTTCTGTCGAATAAGACATCTTCAACCAATTCCATCAATTCTTTGTTGACTTCGTCGTACACCTCCAGCATCGCTGGATTAACGATGCCCATATTCATTCCATGTTGAATTGCGTGATATAAAAATGAGGAGTGCATCGCTTCGCGAACGGTATCATTTCCCCTGAAAGAAAAAGACACATTGCTCACGCCACCTGAAACGTTGGCATATGGCAGATTTTCACGAATCCATTTGGTAGCATTGAAGAAATCGAGTGCATTTTTTCGATGCTCTTCCATTCCTGTTGCCACAGGAAATATATTTGGGTCAAATATGATGTCTTGCGGTGCAAAGTGAACAATGTCCACCAATATTCTATAAGAACGTTCACAAATCTCAATTCTACGTTCGTAGGTATCCGCTTGTCCATCTTCATCAAAGGCCATAACAATCACAGCAGCTCCATAACGTTTGACCAATTTGGCATGATGAATAAAC
>JAGXIE010000190.1 GCA_024635765.1 Flavobacteriaceae bacterium
GAAGCACCAGAAAACTCTAAAGTTGACTTAAACATACCATCTTTTAGAGTATCCTTAAAAGACGTGTTCCTCATTCAACCAGAACTCAAGAAAAACGAATACCTCAACACCTTAAGCAAAAAATTACTCACTGGGAATTTAAAAGCAAATGGTTATCTGTCTTCGATTGAAATTCAGGATATGAAAACGAACTGGGGTTCAACGCATATTTCTGCCAATGGAACTGTACAAGACATCATTAATCCAGAGCAACTCGGTTTCAACATTCCAAACTTTACTGCCATTACCACACGTGCCAACATTGTTCAATTTGTAGATGAAAAAGAGTTGGGTGTGAGTCTTCCTAAAGATGTAAAACTAGCAGGAACTCTAAAAGGAAACATAAATGATATTTACGCAAAAGCCGATTTAACAACGAGTCAAGGCATGGCTTCCGTTGATGGATATTTTAAAAACGGAGCAACTCTAGAGTTTGACATAGACCTTTCCATAAAAGATTATAAACTCAACGAATTGCTTCAAAATGAACAATTTGGAGCATTAAGTTTAACGATGACAGCTGATGGAAAGGGAAAAACCATCAACAACCTTGACGCAAAACTTGATGCGACTATTTCCAGTTTCAAATACAATAATTATGATATTAACGATTTAAAGCTGGAAGGTGACATAAAAGATGGGCGAGGTAAAGTCACTTCAAAATATAAAGATTACAATATAAATCTAGATCTATATGCCACGGTGGTTCTCGACTCCGTCGCTCCTGAAGCAACGGTGGAACTCAATATCATCGGTGCCGATTTGCAAGGATTGGGGCTCATGCAACGCGATATTAAAACAAGCATGAAAATCTATGCTGATTTTAAAGGTGACGCAACTAATTATGATATAGCTGCCATCGTAGATGAAGGGGTTGTTGTTTATGACAACAAAACTTATTTAATAGGCGACCTCAATGCTTTGGCTCATGTCCGAAAAGATACGACTTCTGTTTCCATCAAAAATAAATTGGTCGATGTGCTTTTACAATCCAATGATGACCCACAAACCTTTAGTAAATCATTACAACGCCATGTTTCCAGTTATTTTTATCGCGATGAAAAAGTTCCAGACAGTATTATAAATCCTGTAAACTTAAAATTCCGAGCAAAAATTATTCAAGCCCCAATATTGAATGAGGTGTTTCTCGTGAACGTTAAGGATTTAGATACCGTTAAAATTGATGTCGATTTTCGCGAAAAAGAGCGTCAACTCCAAGCAAACATCACCGCACCACACATCAACTACAGCGGTTACGAACTGGACAGTCTCGCCTTTACAATGGATACTGGTAAAGATAAGTTCCTCTTCGACCTTGGATTCAATGAAATTAAGGCTGGTCCACTAAACATCAAAAAAACAATCATTAAAGGGAATCAAACCGACGGTGAGTTATCACTCGATTTCATCGCCTATGATGATGCTGAAAAATTGATTCAAATTATGAGCAAAATCACAGGTACGCGTGAACGATTAAGGTTTCATATTTTGCCAACTGATTTGATTTTAAATAAAAAACCTTGGAATATACCAGAATCCAATGAGGTAATTATTAAGGAAAACAAACTGGAATTCAACAATTTTAAATTCAACAAAGGTGACCAATCTATTGAAATCACAGATAAATTGCCTTCGATTTCTAAAGACCACATTGCCATTGATTTTAAGAACTTTAAATTGAGTGAATTTTTAAGTTATTTGAATCCTGATGAAAAATTGGCCACAGGAAACTTAAATGGGGATTTTATACTTGAAGAACCTTTCACAAACACAGGAATCGTAGCAGATTTAGATATTTCTAAATTGAGTTTTATGCAAGTAGGCATGGGCACTTTGAGTCTCAACGCCGAATCTTTGGGCGGTAATAATTACGACTTTAATGCGGCTATGAAAGGTGGCGAAATCGATTTGGATTTAAAAGGTGAGTATATGGCCAATGAAGAAGGCGCCAACCTCGATTTAAATTTGGATATCCATAGATTCAACATGAAAGCCCTAACTGGATTTTCACAGGGAGAAATAACAGAAACAGATGGCAGTTTTTCAGGAAGCTTCAAAGTGAGTGGAACGATCACAGACCCAAAATATGAAGGTAATTTGAATTTTAATGATGCTGATTTCAAAATTGCTATGTTTAATGCCGCCTTTACTTTAGCCAATGAAAATTTAAAAGTAAACAACGATGGATTGTACTTGGATAACTTTACCATTCGAGATGAAAGCCAAAACAAATTAGTTGCTTCGGGCTCTATAGGAACAGAATCTTTCCTCAATCCAACCTTTGATTTAAAAGTAAAAGCAACTAAATTTCAAGTAATCAATGCCACTAAAGAAGATAATGACTTCCTCTATGGAAAGGCAACTTTTGATGCCATTGCCGAAATAAAGGGTGATTTACAAATTCCGATCATTGATATGAATCTTACAGTCGGTTCAGACACTGATATTACGTATGTAATGTCATCGGCAACCGTAAATATTGAAGAACGCGATGGTGTGGTCATTTTCGTGAACCGTGAAAATCCAGATGCGATATTAACAAGGACCGAAGAGGAATCTGCTACAATTAAAGGTTTTGATATTTCTGCCTATTTACATATTGGGGAAAATGCGGCTGTAACTATCGTAATCGACGAGGAAACCGGAGATAATTTCAAGGTTTCTGGCGAAGGTGATTTAAACTTTAACATGAATCCCAACGGAAAAATGACGCTTTCAGGCGTATATGAAGTTAAGGATGGTCATTACGAATTGAATCTCTACAGCTTGGTGAATCGTAAATTCAATCTTGTTGCAGGAAGCAGAGTGATATGGTCAGGTGACCCATTTGATGCCAAATTAGATATCAAAGCACTTTATAAGGTGGAAACATCTGCCTCGTCATTAATGGCGCCTGTAGTTTCAGGAGAAGATATTTCAGTAACAGGAAAATTCAGACAGGTATTACCGTTTTATGTGTATCTTAATATCGATGGCCAACTCACAGGACCGAAAATCAATTTCAGGCTCGATATGCCTGAAGACGAACAAGGTGCAATCGGAGGCCAAGTGTATGGAAGGGTACAACAACTCAATCAGCAGGAAGACGAATTGAATCGGCAGGTATTTTCTTTATTGGTTTTGAATCGCTTTTATCCAGACCCAGGAAGTGATGGAAGTACTGGAGGGGTTGCTTCCATTGCAAGAGATAACTTAAATGATGCTGTATCAGACCAACTCAATATACTTTCTGATAAACTATTTGAAAACTCTGGATTTGATCTCAATTTTGGTTTAGACAGTTATACAGATTATCAAGGCAATTCGCCACAAGACCGAACACAACTGGATATTGCTGCACAAAAAAAATTATTGGATGACAGATTGATTGTAAGCGTCGGAAGTACCGTAGACATTCAAGGAGGCAACACTACAGGAGAGCAAACGCCCATTGTTGGCAATGTAAGTATTGAATATATTCTTACAGAAAATGGTCGTTATCGCATTAAAGGTTTTAGACGAAATGAATTTGAAAATGTCATTGATGGACAAACTATTGTCAGCGGAATAGCCTTGATTTTTACACAGGAATTTAACAAATTTAGCGAACTTTGGGATGCTATGCTTAAATCACAGACCAAGAAGGAAAAAAAGGTGGAGGCTGAAAGAAAAGCTGGTGAAGAAGCTCAAAAACAAAAAGAAGAAGCTACTGACGAAAGTATTGATAAGAAAAAAAACTAAACCCTCTTTAAATTGACAAAATATATAAAATACATATTTTTTCTCTTTCTCATTATCGGAAGCCTTTACTCCTGTAGTATTGCCAAATACATTCCAGAAGATGAACGATTATATACCGGTGCCTCTATAGAAATCAAATCCGATTCCATCATTAAAAATAAAGATGGCCTTAAGACAGAACTTGAAACAGTATTAAAGCCCGAACCCAATTCCAAATTTTTGGGCATGTACCTCGGATTATACTATTATTATAAAAACCAAAAAGAAAAACCCGGATTTATCAACCGTTGGCTAAATAAAACATTTGACGAAGAACCCATATATCAATCAGATGTGAAACCATTTGAAGTCGAAGATTTATTGCTGAACAGATTGGAAAATAGAGGCTTTTTCTACAGTACAGCATCGTCTGAATTTGAAGAATCCGAACAAAAAGCCTCCATCGACTACACTGTAAAAGTGCCAACACCTTATCGGATGGAAACGTACCAACTCGATTCCTTACCCGCACCAATCTATGGTGACATCAAGGAATTGGTCAAAACATCTCCGTTTGAAAAAGGCATGCGTTTCGATTTGAGTAGCATGAAATTGGAACGTCAGCGTATCGATTTAAATCTAAAGAAACAAGGCTATTACAATTTTGATGACAGTTTTTTAATTTTTGAAGCAGATACCAATCGGTATGACAATAAACATTTTGATTTATTTTTAAAGCTTAAAAATGGCATTCCTAAAAAATCCACGATTCCATATAAAATATCCAAGGTGAATATCTATCCCAATTACGATGTTGCCGATTCCATACAAAAGCAAACTATTCGCTATAACGAGAAAGACTACATTCAGAAGGATGTATTTTTCAAACCAAAACGCCTTGACCCTTTTATTAAAATTGAAGAAAACCAGCTATACAATCCCGAGATTTCAAGAAATACCGCAAGACGTTTGTCCACTATTGGAGCCTACAAATTTGTCAATATCCAGTACAAGGAAATTGATACTTTGGCAACGGATAGTTTAGGACTTTTAGAAGCCAATATTTATTTGTCACCTTTGAAAAAACGAGCCTTTAGAGCCGAACTTCAATTAGTCACAAAGTCAAATAATTTTACAGGGCCAGGTTTGGCTTTAACGTATAGCAATCGCAATTTGTTTGGTGGTGGCGAAACTTTTAATACCACGGTAAGAATAGGTTATGAAGCACAATTAGGTGGCGGTCAAAATTCCGGAAAAACGAGTCTAGAGCTTGGACTGAAAAACGAACTCATTTTTCCACGTGTCATATTTCCTATAAAAATTGACAACAATTTTTTCGAATATTCCATCCCAAAAACCAAAACTTCCTTAAGCTTGGATTATCTTAACCGAACCAAACTTTATACCTTATTTTCGGGAACAGCGTTGTTTGGGTACGTTTGGGATGCTAACAAATATGTGACACATCAAATCAATCCGATTTCCATCAACTACACAGAACTCACCAATACTACCCCTGAATTTGAACAAATACTTACAGACAATCCTTTTTTGAAACGTAGTTTTGAGCAACAATTCATTTCTGGGCTTACTTATTCTTTTACGTATAATGGAATGGTGGACACCCAAAAGGTGCATCAAAAATATTTTAATTTCATATTTGACGTTGCAGGAAATTCAATTAGCTTATTTGGTAAGGAAGAAACACCTGGAGCACCAGAAACATTTTTAGGATTGGAGTATGCACAATATGCAAAAGCCGATATCGACATCCATTACCATTTTAATTTTGCAAAAGAACAAACCATTGCAGCAAGATTGTTTGCAGGTTACGGTTTGGCCTATGGTAATTCTGACGTGGTGCCTTTTGTAAAGCAATATTTTGCGGGCGGCCCTTATAGTGTTCGTGCTTTTAGAATCCGTTCATTGGGACCAGGAACCTATAATGCTGATGAAGACACAAACACCAGTGGTAGTTTCTTTGATAAAACAGGAAACATCCGACTGGAAGCCAATCTCGAATATCGCTTCCCTCTTTTTTCTTATTTGAAAGGTGCAGTTTTTGCCGACGCAGGAAATATTTGGAATTCGGAGGCAAACCCAGCGTTCAACGGAAAAGACAAGTTCACTGGAAATTTTTTAAGTGAATTAGGAATGGGAGCTGGTGTCGGCCTTCGAGTAGACATTCAAAGTTTTGTGATTCGTTTTGATTTGGCAGCACCTTTTCATGATCCGTCAAAACCAGAAGGAAAGCGTTTTAATTTTGATGTTGGCAATCCGATTTTGAATTTCGCGATAGGGTATCCTTTTTAAAAAACAGCATACTATGGACACATCATTTAAACAATACTTTATGAGAGAGGCTGTTAATGCAGCACTCAAAGGCATGAACAACAACGAAGGTGGCCCATTTGGTTGTGTCATTGTCAAAGACGGAAAAATCGTAGGGAGAGGCAATAATAAAGTTACCTCAACTAACGATCCGACAGCACATGCCGAAGTGATGGCTATTAGAGATGCTTGTAAAAATCTAGGCGTTTTTCAGCTAGACGGTTGTGAGTTGTACACATCATGCGAGCCTTGTCCAATGTGTTTAGGAGCTATTTATTGGGCACGTCCAGATAAAATCTACTTCGGAAGCAACCAACAGGACGCTGCTGACATTGGTTTTGATGACGAATTTATTTATAAAGAAATTCCTTTACCTTACGAAAAACGAAGCATTCCATTTGAGCAATTAGGACGTGATATTGCTTTGGAACCCTTTCAAAAATGGAGCGAAAAAGAGGATAAAACTCCTTATTGACACCAAACTTTTTTCCTGAATTTATTTTTAATTTACTTGTAATGTCTACCCAGAATTACGACTGAAAACTGTATCTTCAATTTTTTCGTAAACAAAGTAACTAACAACAATTACTCATGCAAAAAACCTATTATGATCCTGCCGACCTCAA
>JAGXIE010000037.1 GCA_024635765.1 Flavobacteriaceae bacterium
AATTCGGAGGCAACATAAAATGTTCCATTTTGGTCCCAACCAATATATAATGGAATGATTCCCATATGATCACGAGCGATGAAATATTCGTCTTTTTCGACATCATAAATAGCAAAACCAAATATTCCGTTCATCTCATCAATAAAATCAACTCCTTTTTCTTGGTACAAGGCTAAAATGACCTCACAGTCGCTTTCTGTCTGAAACTTATAATCTGGGAACTGCTTACGCAACTCACGATGGTTATAAATTTCACCATTAGCTGCCAAAATCAATTGTTTGTCTTCACTTAAAAGTGGTTGCTTTCCTGAAGCTGGATCCACAATTGCCAAACGCTCATGTGCCATTATCGCCTTGTCATTATTATAGATTCCACTCCAATCTGGACCACGATGGCGAAGAATTTTGGACATTTCCAATAATTGAGGTCTTAAGTCTTCAGCTTTTTGTTGTAAATCAAAGGCACATACAATTCCACACATTTTGTTTATTTTTTATAATGCTTTGTTAGTATTTAATTCATTATTCGAAGCAAATATGATATTATACTTATAAATATAAAACTAATATAAGTTAATTGATTTCAATTTATAACAAAAAAAGCTGTTTTAACTATAATTCAAAATACAAACCCTAAAACTACTTACCATTTGATTCAATTATGTAAACTTTAACACTTAAATTCGACCTTTGTAACATAATTAAATATTAATTTTAGCATTCAAAAATTAAATTCAGATGAAAAAAAGAACCATTTTTAATTCGATTATCGTGTTATTACTAACACTAGTTTCAACAAACACATTTGCTCAAGATTTTCCTGATTTGGACAAAAGTCCAATGGATGCGGCAACCTTTCCAGGAAACTATAAAGTGTCGGACAAATTGATAAAAGTTGTCTATAGCAGACCACAACTGAAAGGTCGCGCACTTTCAAAATTAGCACCAAACGATGTTGTTTGGAGAACTGGAGCAAACGAAGCTGCAGAAATAACGCTTTACACAGATATGATGTTAGGAAACACGAAGGTAAAAGCCGGGACTTATTCATTGTTTACTATTCCAGGTGAACAGGACTGGACTGTAATTTTAAGTAGTGATCTGAATGTCTGGGGCGCTTACACCTATGACAAAGCAAATGATGTTGCTAGAATAAGCGTACCAGTTCAAAAAGCAAAAAAACCGATTGAATCATTTTCGATTGTTTTTGATGACTCAAAAACTGGAGCCACAATGTATATGGGCTGGGCGGATGTTGTGATTGCTGTTCCTTTTACAAAATAAAGATCAAGTAGAAAAAAAATGTTCCAATTGATTATTTATCAGTTGGAACATTTCATTTGTTAGAATAAGTTATTATTTAATGAAGACTCAATACGTATCCTAAGGGATATTAAGATATTTATGAGTTTGTAGAGACACTTTCCATTTTGGGTTTGCCATTACATAATCAACAATATCTGGAACTACTTTATCTCTTTTGCTCCATTCTGGTTGCATGTATAAAATACAATCTTTATTTACTTTTGTCGCCTGTTCTTCGGCAAAACGAAAATCATCTTTATTGTAGATAATCACCTTTAACTCGTCAGCTTGGTCATAAACTTCTTGAGTTGGCAGCTTCAATTTTTTTGGTGATAAACAAATCCAATCCCAAGTTCCGGTCAATTTATAAGCGCCTGACGTTTCTATATGCACTTGTAACCCTTTTGCTTTCAATTGTGTTGTGAGCTCCGTCATATCCCACATCAATGGCTCACCACCTGTCACAACAATAGTATCACTATATTTTGCTGCATTTTCAACAATCTTGGCAGTTTCCGTAGGTGGATGTAAATCGGCATTCCAACTTTCTTTAACATCACACCAATGACAGCCTACGTCGCATCCTCCCACTCTAATAAAATAAGCTGCTGTCCCTTTATGAAAGCCCTCACCCTGTATGGTATAAAACTCCTCCATAAGCGGCAGCATTCGTCCTTTATTAATTAAGTCTTGAATTTCTTTTTTCATAAGGCTGCAAAGATAGGAAAGAGTCTTCAGTTGGCAGTCTTCAGTTGGCAGTTTTTGAAATTATTGCAAAAACTATCATTTTAAATTTTTGCAAGAACTCAGCATCAAACCATTAACGGCGCTAAAGTATTGTTGAAAACATTTTCGTTTGTATTGGCACAAGATTAGTACTTTTATGAAAATTTTAAAAGTAATGAGCAAAAAAGTGGAGTTTTTCAATCATATTGTCGAAGGAAATATCTGCAAAGGTGATTATATAACGCTCGGTTCCGCTATCCTGGACGGTGAAACAATAAGCAACGCTTTTGTAAATGTACCGTTAAAGACTTTAAACCGACATGGGCTTATTGCTGGTGCAACTGGAACTGGCAAGACCAAAACACTTCAAGTATTAGCAGAAAATCTTTCCGAAAAAGGAATCCCTGTTCTTTTGATGGATATTAAAGGTGATTTAAGTGGTTTAGCTGAACCGAGCCCTGGTCATGAAAAAATTGATGAACGCCATTCCAAAATAGGGATGCCGTTTGAAGCTAAAAGCTTTCCTGTGGAAGTATTGACACTATCTGAACAGAATGGCGTAAGGCTTCGTGCAACAGTCAGTGAATTCGGACCAGTGCTATTATCTCGAATCTTGGATTTGTCTGATGCACAATCAGGAATTGTAGCAATCATATTTAAATATTGTGACGATAACAAAATGCCTCTTCTCGATTTAAAGGATTTCAAAAAAATATTACAATTCGCCACACAAGAAGGAAAAGCAGAATTTGAAGCTGAATATGGTCGAGTTTCAACGGCATCAACTGGTGCTATTTTAAGAAAGGTTGTCGAGTTAGAGCAACAAGGAGCTGATTTGTTCTTTGGTGAAACCTCCTTTGATGTTGATGATTTATTGAGAATTGATAAAGATGGTCGAGGGTATATTAATATAATTAGACTAACAGACATACAAGATAGGCCGAAATTATTCTCGACATTTATGTTGAGTTTACTTGCAGAAATTTATTCTACATTTCCGGAACAAGGTGATACTGGGCGTCCAGAATTGATTTTATTTATTGACGAGGCTCATTTAATATTCAACGAAGCATCTAAGGCTCTATTAAATCAAATAGAAAGTATCGTCAAATTGATTCGAAGTAAAGGAGTGGGTATTTATTTCGTTACACAGAATCCTACTGATGTACCTGAAGCAGTTTTAAGTCAGCTGGGCTTAAAGGTGCAACATGCCCTTCGCGCCTTTACGGCAAATGATAGAAAAGCTATTAAGTTAACTGCTCAAAATTATCCTGATTCCGAATATTATGATACTACAAGTGTTTTAACTTCCCTTGGAACGGGAGAGGCGTTGGTTTCTGCGCTAGATGAAAAAGGAAGACCGACACCACTAGCCGCTACCATGATGCGAGCACCAATGAGTCGGATGGATATCTTGACGGATTCTGAATTAAGCAATCTATTAGGAAATTCTAAACTGGTCAAAAAATACAATGAAACCATCGATAGGGAAAGTGCTTATGAAATGCTAAATAAAAAAATTGCTTTAGCGGAAGCAGAAGAAGCCAAGCAGAAAGCAAAAAAAGAATTAGAAGAACTAAAAAAAGTTGAATCTAAAGAGCGCTCAGCTCCAGCAAGAAGACGTAGTTCGGCTATGAACCCCGTTGTGAAGGTGTTGACAAGTGCCACATTTATTCGAAGTGTTTTTGGGATTTTAAATAAAGTTCTTAAAAAGTAATTTATCATTTTCCAAATTAAAGTTTGTTTATCATTAACTCATATTAACAATTAATCGAAATCGGTTAACTATATTTAACTACCATAAATCAAATGACTAAATCAATTTTCACCTTTTTAATTATTTCCATACTTTTTTCAAGCTGCAAAAAAGAAGAAGATCCTTTTTTGATTACTAAAAACAATATTGGTTTTTTAAATGACTCTACACAGGTAAAAGATTTAAAATCAGCATTCCCAAATGATTCCATTGTAAATTACAAAGGTGATACGACATTCAAAATACCGATGAATTTGGTCGAAGTTTATGATAAAGGCGGCGATTTACTCCTGACCTTAACGCCTAATAGAATTTCCGATTCAACAGCAACCATAACGAATATTCGTATTAATGACTCGCGTTATAAAACGGAAAAAGGCATTTCGACCTTAAGTAGATTCAAGGAAATTCAAGATACATATAAAATTTCCAAGATTGATAATTTAATCAATTCTGTGGTAATTACAGTCGACGAGATCAACGCTCAGTTTGCGATAGATAAAACAGAATTACCAGCCAACTTAAGGTATGATATGAATTCTAAATTTGAAGCGTCACAAATTCCGGATAATGCGAGGATAAAATATTTTTTTATCAATTGGGATTGATATCGTAGTTCAAGAGATTGGTAGTGCAAATTATAAAATTAGATTATAACAATGGACTAAAAACTGTCCATAAATATCAGCTCTTAATAAAAATGGGAGTTGTCGAAAAAAAAAATGATTACTAAATAGGAATGAACGCACTTATCTCCAGATTATTATTTATAGTAGCCAAAAGGCGCGTAGAAAGCAAGCACCCAAAGTCGCCTGCCAGTAAACGTGAAATAGTTCCTGTTTTTAGAAACCTACAAGTAGAACTGGCGCATACATTAAAAGAATATGTTTATATTATCATTGGTGTTTTTTCGGCTGGTTTTGGATTGAATGGGTTTTTATTGCCAAATAGTTTTATTGATGGTGGCGCAACAGGTGTTTCCTTGTTACTTCAGAATTTAACCCAAATGCCACTAGGCTTTTTATTGGTAATCGTTAACTTACCTTTTCTTATTTTAGGAGCTAGAACAATCAACAGAAAATTCGCCTTTAGGAGTATTATTGCCATTTCATGTTTGGCGTTTGTTGTTCATTATGTCGACTATCCAACAGTGACCGATGACAAATTGTTAATTGCTGTATTTGGTGGCTTCTTTTTAGGTTTAGGTATTGGCATGTCCATGAGAGGTGGAAGTGTCATTGATGGTACAGAGGTTTTGGCAATATTTTTAAGTCGGAAATTCTCTCTCACGATCGGAGATGTTCTGTTATTGATAAATATTCTGATATTCTCTTTCGGCGCTTATGTGCTTTCGGTCGAAACTGCGTTGTATGCAATTTTGACTTATCTTGCTGCTGCAAAAACGGTAGATTTCGTGGTTGATGGCGTAGAAGAGTATGTAGGGGTTACCATCATTTCAGAAAAGCATGAAGCAATTAGAGTAATGATAATTGAAAAATTGAGACGAGCCTGCACAATTTATGCAGGTAAGGGAGGTTATGGGAAAAGTGGGAATAGCTATGATAAAGACATTATTTTTACAGTAATTACACGTCTTGAAATGGCAAAATTCGAAACTGAAATTGATAAAATTGATAAAAATGCCTTTATCATCATGGGAACAGTAAAAGATCTGCGAGGAGGTATGATTAAGAAGAAACCAATGAAATAGACGGAAGATTAAAATAAAAAATATACATTATACGTGACAAAGAAAAATTATATCATACAGAATTCGCCTTTAATGGTTCCTTCAACAGATGGAAAAATCATTAAAGAACATTTTGGATTAGCAAGTGACGGTAATTCAGAAATAAGTATAGCTCATATGATAGCGCCTTCAGGTTGGAGCGAACCATTTCAAACTCCAGAATTTGATGAATACACCTTCGTAATCAAGGGTAAAAAGCAATTCATTATAGATAACGAAGTTATTATTCTAGAAGCTGGACAGTCCATCAAAATCAACAAAAATACGCGTGTTCAGTATTCAAATCCATTTACCATTGCTTGTGAATATCTTGCTATTTGTTTGCCTGCTTTTTCTATGGAAAGTGTAAATCGTGAAAACGAATGAAAAATTTTATCGTTAAGTGTATCGGTAGTTACTATAATCTGATCAGTTATTTATCTAAAGTTCAAGCCGCTGATAAAGCACTTCATCTATTTTCTAAACCAAGAAACGGACGCAAACTATCTGAAGAGCAGCGTGAGTTTCTAGGAACTGCATTTCAAAAAGAATACAAGTTCGGTCAGCACACCATAATGACCTATCGCTGGCTTGGAGACAAACCCACAATACTGCTTGCTCATGGATGGGAAAGTAATTCCTATCGATGGAAAAATCTAATTGATGAATTGAGAAAAAAAGGACATAATGTCGTCGCTTTAGACGCTCCAGGTCACGGCAATTCAGGAAGTCGCTTATTTAATGCCATTTTATATTCAGAATTTATAAATGTCGTAGCTACTAAATTTCAACCTGAAATTATAATTGGTCATTCCGTAGGTGGCATGTCTACAGTGTTTTTTCAGAATAAATATCAATTGAATTCAGTAAAAAAATTGATTCTATTAGGCGTGCCATCAGAATTTACAGATGTATTGAAACGATATACGGATATGTTGGGCTACAATCAACGAATTACCGAACAGTTGAACTTAACTATTATTGAACGTTTTGGAGATAAGCTGGAAAATTTCTCAACAGCAAAATATCTTGAAGGAATTGATTCAAAAGGTTTGATTATACACGATGAGCAAGATGCCATTATACCATATAGCGACGCACTTCTAATAAAAAGCAGCTTCAAAAATAGCACTCTTATTACTACAAAAGGTTTGGGCCATTCGTTAAATGACGAATCGGTTTCCAACCATATTTATGAATTTATCCTGAACTAAACATTACGAAGCGTAATCTTTGTGATAAAAAGTTATTGAGTAACTTTGACCTCCGTAACCTGAAAATATAATACCAAACTTGGAAGACAACCTAAAAAGAATCAATAAATATTTAAGCGAAGTTGGTTACTGCTCTCGTCGTGAGGCTGATAAACTTATTGAGGCAGGGCGTGTTACAATTAATGGTCAGGTTCCAGAAATGGGAACAAAGATTAGTCCAAATGATGTTGTGCATGTCGATGGAAAAGCAATTGTTGACACAAAAGAAGATTTTGTATATCTAGCTTTTAATAAGCCCGTTGGAATTGTCTGTACAACAGATTCAAGAGTTGAAAAAGACAATATTATCGATTTCATCAACTACCCAAAGCGTATTTTCCCAATTGGTCGTCTCGACAAAGCCAGTGAAGGATTAATTCTATTGACAGATGATGGGGATATCGTCAACAAAATACTACGAGCGAGCAATAATCATGAAAAAGAATATATCGTAACTGTGGATAAACCTATATCCCAAACATTCGTGGAACGAATGTCAAATGGGATTCCAATTCTAGACAAGATTACGAAGAAATGCGAGGTAAAAAAATTGAGTTCAAATGAATTCAAAATAATTCTAACACAAGGACTAAACCGTCAAATACGTCGTATGTGTGAATATCTTGATTATGAGGTACAAACTTTAAAGCGTGTACGAATCATGAACATTAAACTGGATACGCCTCTTGGCGAGTATCGCGAATTGACCAAAGAAGAATTCAGTAAATTAAATCAATTATTGGAAGACTCTACTAAACATTTCATCTCAACACAGCATTCTAGAAAAAAAACCAATAACTAAAATAGTTTGTTAAAGCTGTTATAATTAACTAGAGTCGATACGGTAGAAGACAAAATCATCCTGTTCAGGCAACAAGATGCTTCCAATGGAAAGGATGTTTTTTTCCGCTTAACCTTTTATGATATGACCAAAACTGGCTGTATATGGATGGGTGAATGGGCTGCTCTTGCAGAGTCAATTGTTTTTCAGACATAGAGAATTGATTGTAAGAGTCGAAGATATTAACCCGCAATAGATACTAATGAGATTTGTATGTTAATAACATTAATTGTTTTTTAGAACTATTTATTCCTACATTTAACAATCTAAAAAAACTATTTTATGATACGAGTATTAGCTATAATTTTAACTGTAGGTGGAATGATTGCCTTAATTTTGGGAGTTCTTGGAATCTTTGGGAACAACATGGTTCAATTAAGTCCATGGGCTCTAACCATTTTAGGTGGTATATTCTTTATCGCTGGCGTATCCATGTTAAAATATAGAACGGATTCATCTTCAACAAACGAATAAAATTGCAAACCGAATTATCACCTTTTCATATTGCTATTCCTGTTCATAATCTGGAAGAATGCAGAACTTTTTATAGAGACGTTCTCGATTGTGAAGAAGGCAGAAGCAGCGATCATTGGGTTGACTTTAATTTTTTTGGTCATCAGTTAGTTATTCACTATAAACCAAAATCATTAGAAATTGAACATACCAACCCTGTAGACGGCAAAGATGTTCCCGTACCACATTACGGAGTTGTGCTTCCTTGGGAAACTTTTCAGGAATTTTCCAAAAAATTAAGTCATAAGAATATTCAATTTATTATAGAACCATACATCCGCTTTGAAGGCCAAGTTGGAGAGCAGACCACAATGTTTTTTAAAGACCCTGCAGGAAATGCTTTAGAATTTAAGGCTTTTAAGGATATAAATCAATTATTTGCCAAATAGTAACATTCTGTTCAAACAATAATGAATGGCGGTTACATTTTTAATTCACGATAAGTTCATCTTGGACTTTTTACAATAATCTCTGATAGAGCAGAGCGTTTGGTGAGAAATTATTATAATAACTTAATACCTCGGATATGGCTTTTCACCTTATCTTACAAAAGTCTTTTTATTTCTTTTTGCAACATAAAATGGCAAGTAAATAATTATAAAATAAGGCAACAAGATTAACTGTGTAATAATAATATAATAAGGCCATTCACCAAAATAATCCAGCATTGAAGCAGATTGTGGTTTTTCATTGAGATAAAAATAATTGGCATTCAATAGATAATTCACGGCAACCACCATCACTACGTATATCTGCAAAGCGAAGATTGATTTAAAAACACTTTTAAACAACGGTCTCATTCCAAAAACAAAAGTTGCATAAAAAACAATAATCAAGAGTCCTAGATGTACAATCCAATATCTTAAGTAATCGAATGATGGAAATCCAGTTGAAATATCAGGTGTGATTACTCCTTGTAAAGTTCCAGCAATAATCCAGAACAGCACTATTTCATATATCCAGTAGCTTCTATAAAATGTAAATATGGGAATTAAAAGAGCGATAAAACTACAGAGATATAAAGGTAAGTCTGTTTTGATTTGATACTCACCCAAACTAATAAAATACAAATGGTACGTTATAACTGTGAGTGAAATAAACCAACCCAATCCATTGAAGGCCTTTCTCTGTTGAAATTCGGAAAGTTTTCTTTTTGAATAGGAAATAAATACAATACCGAATAAAATAGCTATAGAGATAGGAGCCAAATGTTCAAAACTCCCAATTGTTACTCTCGCAAATAATATCATCATGAATAGCATTCCGCAATATAGCAAAATGACTATTCCATTTGACGTTCCCTTGCCAACAACGTATTTTTCAATAACATCGCAATGGTCATCGGCCCTACACCTCCAGGAACTGGTGTAATATAACTTGCTTTTTTGCTAACGTTTTCAAAGTCAACGTCACCAGTAATGTGATATCCTTTTTCTGTTGAATCGTCTGGAACCCTAGTGATACCAACATCAATTATTACGACACCATCCTTTACCATTTCTGCTTTTAAAAAATTAGGGACACCGAGAGCAGAAATAATGATATCCGCTTGAGAGGTAATCTGTGTTATGTTTTTAGTATGACTATGTGTTAATGTTACGGTAGAATTTCCGGGAAAACCTTTTCTTCCCATTAAAATACTCATCGGTCTTCCCACGATATGACTTCGTCCTATTACAACCGTATGCTTTCCGTTAGTTTCGACGCCATATCTATCCAACAATTCTAATATTCCGAATGGTGTCGCAGGAATAAAAGTACTCATATCCAAAGCCATACGACCGAAGTTCATTGGATGAAAACCATCCACATCTTTATCTGGATTGACCGCTAACAAGACTTTTTGAGTATTTATTTGCTTTGGTAATGGTAATTGAATGATAAATCCGTCTATATCAGGGTTTTCATTGAGTTCTTCAATTTTATCCAATAATTCGATCTCACTGGTAGTATTTGTCATACGAACCATTGTAGAATCAAATCCTACGCGTTCACAGGCTCTTACTTTACTGGCAACGTAAGTCAGACTTGCGCCATCGTTTCCGACGATTATAGCAGCCAAATGTGGAACTTTCTCACCTTTCGCTACCATCTTTTTCACTTGTTCGGTAATCTCATCTTTTATGTCATTACTTACTTTTCTGCCATCGAGTAAAATCATTGTGTATATTGTTAATTTTGATTAGTAATAAAATAAAATAACATGAGTTACCTCATGCCTTTCATTGCTTGCATCATTGCTTTGCCTTTGCCGCCCTGCATCATTTTCATCATTTTGCTCATCTGATCGAATTGCTTTAACAATTGATTCACTTGCTGTACGGAGGTCCCAGAACCTTTTCCAATTCGTTGTTTTCTACTAGAATTGATGATAGATGGATTGGAACGTTCATCTGGTGTCATGGAATGAATAATAGCTTCAATTCCTTTGAAGGCATCATCGTCGATATCTACATCCTTCATCATCTTACCTGCCCCAGGAATCATTCCGATAAGATCCTTCATATTACCCATTTTCTTGATTTGCTGAATTTGACTCAAGAAATCATCAAAACCAAATTGGTTTTTAGCAATTTTCTTTTGGAGTTTACGAGCTTCTTCTTCATCATATTGCTCCTGAGCTCTTTCAACCAAAGAGATAACGTCTCCCATTCCAAGGATACGATCGGCCATACGTGAAGGATAAAACACGTCAATTGCTTCCATTTTTTCACCTGTACCGATAAACTTTATAGGTTTATTAACAACAGATTTAATGGAAATCGCAGCACCACCTCTGGTGTCCCCATCCAATTTTGTAAGAACGACACCATCAAAATTCAAGATATCATTAAATGCCTTCGCCGTATTTACCGCATCCTGCCCAGTCATAGCATCAACTACAAACAAGGTTTCCTGAGGTTGAATCGCCTTATGTATATTTGAAATTTCGGTCATCATCACCTGATCAACTGCCAATCGACCAGCTGTATCTATAATTACGACATTATAACCATTCGCCTTGGCATGGGCAATCCCCGCTTTAGAAATAGCTACAGGATCGTTATTTCCTTTGTCACTATAAACCTCAACTCCTATCTGGTCTCCGACAACATGTAATTGATCAATAGCCGCAGGACGATATACATCACAAGCTACTAATAAAGGTTTTTTGGATTTTTTTATTTTAAGATAGTTAGCAAGTTTTCCGGAAAACGTAGTTTTACCTGATCCTTGCAGACCTGACATTAAAATGATACTTGGATTTCCTGATAAATTGATTCCTTCAGCATCACCACCCATTAATTCGGTTAATTCGTCCTTAACGATTTTAACCATTAATTGTCCTGGTTGTAAAGTCGTTAATACATTTTGACCAAGGGCTTTCTCTTTTACTGTGGTTGTAAACTCTTTGGCAATCTTAAAGTTAACATCGGCATCTAGTAGTGCTCTACGAACTTCTTTCAAAGTTTCGGCTACATTGACTTCAGTGATACTTCCATGTCCTTTTAGAACGTGTAAGGCTTTATCTAATTTTTCACTTAAATTATTAAACATAATTCTTCTTCAATTTTAAGAAAGGCAAATTTAATGATTTGAAGTCTATTAATAAAGCTTATGTAAAATTATCCCATAAAAAAAGAGCTGCCAACAACAACAGCTCTTATCTAACTAACTAAAACTAATAATCCAACCTATCTAAACATACATCACAAAAAAACAATGTGTATCTTGGAGCACACATGAACGCCAATCTTTGTCAGGTCAATTTTACCGAATTGAGTTTGGGTTTTATACATCAATAAAAAATGATCGACTCACAGTTTGAAAAATTAAGATATCCTATTGGAAAATTCACTAAACCAGAATCAATTGATGCACGTTTATTGGATAAATGGATTTCAGATATTGAAAATTTGCCTTATTCTATTATAAATCTAGTAAGTGAATTATCGGTGGAAGCACTAAAGCATCCCTATCGACCAGACGGATGGAACATCAAACAAGTGGTTCACCATTGTGCAGATAGTCATATGAATTGTTTGATTCGATTCAAATTGGCCTTAACCGAAAATTCTCCCACAATCCGTCCCTATTTTGAAGACCGCTGGGCGAACCTGATCGATGGCAATGATGATGATTTGACAGACACTTTATCCCTACTTAAAGGATTGCATTCTAAATTAGGAAAGTTGTTTCGTCACATGACTAAAGATGAGTTATCCAAAGAATTTATACATCCAGAGCATGGACGACGATTTAGGCTTGATGAAGCTATCGGTATCTATGCTTGGCATGGTAATCATCATTTGGCACATATTAGACAGACTCTAAATTACAAAGACATGTTTTAATTAGAATATATGCATTATTCAAAAATTATGTAAGATTCCAGAAACAACTTGTTCAATTTAGTCTTCATAATTATCTGTAGTAGCTTCAGAGCTTCAAACAGGTGGCCATACAGTAGTTCGTTTTTAGATAAAGTTCCTACTTTTAATAAAAATTTACATCCTTTCAGGTACGTCAATACCTAATAAACCAAATGCATTTTTTATGATTGTTGATACAGCTCGAGATAGTTGAACACGGAAATACTTTTCTTCACTGGTATCGGCTCCAAGAATTGAAACATTTTGATAGAATGAATTAAATTCCTTGACAAGATCATATGTGTAATTAGCTATCAAGGCAGGGCTGTAGTTTTGTGCGGCATTTTGTATGGCTTCAGGAAAAATTTGAATTTGTTTGAGCAATTCTTTTTCTTTTTCGTGCATCTTATAATTGATGTCTAAAGATGCGCTTTGATCCAATGTGGCTTTACGTAATATAGATTGAATCCTCGCGTATGTGTATTGTATAAAAGGACCCGTATTCCCTTGGAAATCGATAGATTCCTGCGGATCGAAAAGGATTCGTTTTCTCGGATCGACTTTAAGTATATAATATTTTAAAGCACCAAGACCAATGGTTTTATAAAGCTCATTTTTCTCTTGGTCTGAATAGCCTTCCAGTTTTCCTAATTCTTCAGAAATGTGACCAGCAGTTTCCGTCATTTCATCAATCAAATCATCGGCATCAACCACAGTTCCTTCACGACTTTTCATTTTACCAGAAGGTAAATCAACCATGCCGTAGCTTAAGTGATACAAATTTTTAGCCCAATCAAAACCTAGTTTTTGGATGATTAGAAAAAGGACTTTAAAATGATATTCCTGTTCATTACCAACTGTGTAAACCATACCTCCGACATCCGGAAAATCTTTGGCTCTTTGGATAGCTGTCCCAATATCTTGAGTCATATAAACGGCAGTCCCATCACTTCTTAGCACAATTTTCTCATCCAAACCATCTGGTGTTAAATCACACCAGACTGAGCCATCTTCTTTCTTATAAAAAACTCCGGTCCTCAAGCCTTCGGCAACGAATTCTTTTCCTAACAAATATGTTTGGCTTTCGTAATATAATTTGTCAAAATCGACTCCTAGGTTTTTATACGTCTCTGCAAAACCTTCGTACACCCAACCGTTCATTTTTTCCCAAAGTGCGACAGTTTCTAAATCGCCTGCTTCCCATTTTTGAAGCATTTGCTGCGCCTCTACAATTATTGGGGCTTGCTTTTTAGCATCCTCTTCTGTTTGACCATCAGCTATCAATTCTTTGATTTCCCTTTTATATTCTTGATCAAACTTTACGTAATAATTGCCAACTAACTTGTCGCCTTTCAGTCCAGTTGATTCTGGTGTTTCCTTATTCCCGAATTTTTGCCAAGCCAACATACTTTTACAAATATGTATCCCTCTGTCATTTATAATTTGAGTTTTATAAACTTTTTTTCCTGAAGCTTTTATGATTTCCGAGACACTATATCCCAATAAATTGTTACGGATATGACCAAGATGTAATGGCTTATTTGTATTTGGTGATGAATATTCTACCATAACCGCTTTGTCGTCAAGTTTAGGATTTAAGATTCCAAAGCTTGTATCATTTTTTATTTTGTCGAAAAATTCGATATAGTAAGAATCGTTAATTTCTATATTCAAGAACCCTTTGACGACATTAAATCCTTTTACATTTTTGACATTTTCCACCAAATGCATCCCTATCTGCTCTCCGATAGAAACAGGGTTACCTTTAATAAATTTTAATAATGGAAATACAACCAGTGTGATGTCACCAGCAAACTCTTTTCTTGTCGCTTGAAATTCCACTGTATCCAATTCAACATTAAAAATGGACTTGGTTGCTTGTTTAACGTTATCGGATAAGGTCTCTTGAAGGTTCATTTCACTTTACATTAATAAGTTGCCAAAGATAGGTTTTTTATCAGAAGTTAAAGAGTGAAAAAGGCATGAAACATCAATATTTGAGCCATAAAAAATCTGACAATTGTATTTACTGATTTTAAGTTGAAGCAACTCGAATGATTTTGCAGATGATTCTCAAATACTATCGGAAGCCTCTTCCCGGAAAAGTATGGCACTTGCTATTGGGTCTCAGATTGGATAGTTTTTGATGGCAATATGATATAATGGTAGTTCATGGAAAAATCAATATGTGTTTGATTTTGACCACAATACCCTTCCTGTTTTTGTTAGTTTTTAGATCTAATTAAAAACTAGCTCTATTTTCTTCCTCCTAGAAACCCTAGAACCAATGCTGCTATACCTAGACCTATAGTAATATAAGCGTCATTATTATCTTGGGCTTCTACCTTGGCAATTCCGATATCTATGGATGCCTCTGGAGTAATCAATTTGTAAATTCCGTATGCTACCAATACCAATCCGACCACAAGTAGAATTGTCTTAATTGTTTTGTTCATTTTCGTATGTTTTTTTTTATAATTAATGTAATTAAGATGAAGATAGATAAATAATTCTTAACTATTTAAAAATAATCACAATCAACTGAATGTTAATATTTTAACTCATTTCATTTCTCTCTGTTACCGTTCGTCGATAAAAGTGTATTTTTTCTATGATTTGTGTCGTTCATCGATACTCTTTTTTTTAAGAAATAATTAAAGCTCACTTCATCTAATAAATTGGTATTAAAACCCGAAAATTAGATTAATCAAAGAGATTTAGCCATTTTTGAGTTAGCTATTAATCAAAGTCCCAAATATTGATGATACTAATCGAATTTACATTCACTGTATTGTTATTGTATTTTGTGTACTTATTTTTCCTCTCCCTCAAGGCAAGATTTCATCACATCGACATTGCAATTTTAAACGCACATCTTAACAGATGAAACAGTTAATAATTTTAGCTGCTTTTTTTTCTGTACTTATTGGTTACACCCAAACCAATGAGATAGATAGTCTCATCCTAAATTTAGCATATCAGAAACAAGATTCAACAAAGGTAGATACCTCACTCTATCTGATACAAGCGCTGTATGATGCCAATGAACCGAAAAAAGCATTACAGTTTATTCAAGAAACTGAACGTTTGGCAAAAGCTCTCGATTATACAAAAGGACTAGCTGATGTAAATTATTATAAAGCCCGAATTTATTCTGATAAAAACGATTATTACAATGCTATCGATAATTTTACGAAATCGAAACAATACTATAAAAAAATAAACGACATTCTTGGAATTGCCAAAATCAATAACAGCATTGGTCTAATAGAGATAAGTCGTGGCAATTATGACGCCGGATTAGAACATTCATTATCAGCAATAAAAATATTTGAAGATAAAAATTTACGTAAAGATTTGAGCATTGCTTATGATAATCTCGCTGAAGCCTATTACAAAACACAACAGATTGATAAAGCTTTGGAATTTAACTTCAAAGCTCTTAATGTGAGAGAGCAGTTGCGCGACAGTTTGGGCATGAAAATATCAAATAAAAATATCGCTATGCTTTATGCTATGAGAAAGGAACATAGAAAGGCAATTGAATACTATGAAACTGTATTGTCGCTATTGAACCCAAACAAAGACAAAGCGTTGAGGGGGGAAATTTTACCAAGAATCGGTGACCAATACCTAAATTTTAAGGAATATGACAAAGCAGCAGACTATTTAGTTGAAGGCCTGGCCTATAACCGTTCAATTAAAAATGAGGAAGGGATATTGCGCGCCTTAAATTCTATAGGCAATCTCAACTTATTACAAAACAAGACTAGTCTAGCTGAATCCCAGATTCTTGAAGCTCGTGAATTGGCAAAAAAATCTTCCGATAAAAACGAGGTGCTTAAAAACTTAAAATTATTAGTTAGTCTTGATTCTACCAGAAATAAATTCCAAAGTGCCTTTCAATGGCAACGACAATATTATTCCCTGAAGGAAGAGCTAGAACAACAAAATCAATCAAAACTTCCTATAAATACAGATGCTATTAAAACCGAACTCTCGTTAAATGGTAATGGCAGTTCTAATTCCTTTACAACTGACGAAGAAACCGCAGATAATGAACATCAGATCAACAAATTAAAGACCATATCGTATATCTTAATTGCAGCATTTATAATAGTTCTAACCATACTATTATTAATCTATCTCAAACGAAAGAATACAATACAATATACAAAAGACCTTGAGGAAAAGAATGAACAAATACAACTTCAAAATAATGCTATTTTAGAGCAAACACAACATCTTGAAGAAATCAACAAAGCAAAGGATCGATTGTTCTCTATCGTTTCACATGATTTAAAAGATTCGATTTCCTCCATCAAAGGATTTCTG
>JAGXIE010000191.1 GCA_024635765.1 Flavobacteriaceae bacterium
AGCTGGAATCTGGACTCATGCCCATACGTGCCGAAATTCTAAAGCTGGCGCAATAGGAGGCGTTGCATAAAAAAGAACCACCCTTAATCACATGTTCTTGCTGATACGGATTATCAGGACTGTAGCCTTTGTCTGGACCCGCAGGATTAACGAGTAGTTTTGAAGTATCCAGATCTTTATAATAATTCACATTAAATAAATCGCTGGTGATTTCCCAGACATTGCCGAGCATATCATAAAGACCAATGGAATTTGGAGGATACGATTTGACGGGTGCAATGAGGTCAAAGCCATCCGTGGACGCATTTTTTATTGGAAACACACCTTGCCAGGTGTTGGCATGTTGGTCCAAAACTTTTGGGTCATTGCCCCAGGTGAAAATAGCGTTGTCAGAAGTACCTTGTGCTGCAGCTTCCCATTCAGCTTCTGTTGGTAGGCGTCGGTTTGCCCATTGGCAATAGGCCAAGGCATCTTCATACGCCACATGAACCACTGGATAATTGTCCTTTCCTTCAATCGTGCTATTTGGTCCTTCGGGATGTTTCCAATTGGCTCCAACTTTCCAAGTCCACCATTGGGCGTAGTTATTCATCGTTGTTACTTGGTTAATGTTCTTATTAAAGATCAAACTACCGGGCTGTAAGATGGAATCGGCAGGTTTTGGAGTGCCCGCTGGTAATTCTTTTTTCATGACTTCCCAATCGATTGGGCGTTCAGCAACTGTCACATATTGCGTGGCGTCAGCAAACGTCTTGAATTGAGCATTTGTCACTTCCGTAATGTCTATAAAAAAGCCATCGACCGCCACCTGATGTGCGGGCATTTCACGATGCATTGCCATTGGATCGTTTGTCTTGGCTCCTTGGGAGAATATTTTGCCCTTTACCCAAACCATGCCTTTTGGGGTTTCAAGAGTATTTGGTTTTTCTTTCAACAGTGCCGGCACTTCATCTTTTGAAATCGTTTCAACAGGCCGTTTTTTAGAATCCGTTTTACAACCGAAGGAGATTATAAATACAGAACTCAAGACTATATATTTTAAGTACTGAAGGCCTTTCATACGAATTGAATTGATTATGCTATGACTATTAAATAAAGACTCTTAATTATAAGAACTCATTTTTAACTAACAAATATAAACAATGAAGTTCATAACTTGGAGAATTCCATTTGCTATGCGCAGTGAATTTAGGACCACTAAAACGAAAACCAATTTCATAACCAACAGACCTGTTTTTTGAGGTAATTTTTATCATTCCATCAAGCATTTTTTATTGGGAAGCCTTTCCAAAAAAAAACACCCCAAAGGAGGAGTGTTTTATAGTATTAAGTGTGAGAACCTATTGTCCTAGACCTTGGTCAGGCATGATCTGTCCACAAGCCACAGGCAGTGATGCATCATAAGTGCCGTTGACAGTCATCCCATGCAATACAATTGCCCTGTTTTGCAATGGCGATATGGATTCTGTGACCGTATAGGTTTCTTCAAAATCAATCATTCCATCTGGAGCATTTGTAAAGGGTGTTAAAGGTTGTAAAACCCCACCATAAAAAGGCACACCTTCACCGACGCTTACAAAACCATCGCCATTGGTGTCTGCTGATGGAGGCGGGCAATTGGAGTTTCCATTATTCGAACTGGCTCCGTGGATGTGCTGTGGGTGTAACATACCTGCTTCTAAACCGTCAGCATGAATGCTTACCGTGAGCTGGTCGCCCATGAGTGTCAATTCGGCCATGCCTGAAACACCAGAGCCATTGAGCATATTGAGTTTTGCCTTGTAAGTATAAGCTTTGTTTGGGTTTTTGGCAAGTTGCTCCACTTGGGTAGCGTTAGATTCGAGATTTAACTCTTCAGTATTATTGGAGCAGCTGAAAATTGCAAATGCAACCATCACCGTCAGAATTGTGTTGAGGGTACTTGTAAAATTTTTCATAATAATATGTTTTAATTAATTAAGAATGAATAAGATACTACTAATACCATTAAAAAATTGACCCTATTAATTTTGAATTTGACTCAATCCGAATCTTCTAACAGAAAATTTAATAAGGATATTTCCAGTAATATTCCTAAATTGAGACACTAAATTTTGAATACCATCCCAATCATGAAATCATTATACCTACTTTGTTTGCTCTTTTTTATGGCCATCACTGGCGTCGCACAAAACAAAACCACTGCAAAGGCAGACGGTCTGTTTGACACCTATCAATATGTAGAGGCGATCAACGCGTATCTAGTTTTGGTAAATCAAAAAAAAGCCAATGACTATGTTTACAAACGTTTAGGAGATAGTTATTATAATGTCTTCAACCCCAAAGAGGCGTCGCAATGGTATGCCAAGGCCGTAGAATCCAAGCAGGATGCGGAGGTGTATTTTAAATATGCACAATCCTTACGTAATCAGGGGATGTATGAAGAAGCCAACAAACAAATGGATGTCTTTGCAAAAATGCTGCCCAATGACCAACGCGCCAAAGCACATTTGGCAAACCCCAACTACATTCCGCGGCTTGCTGATAAGGACAAACTGTTTGAGGTAGCGGACCACAAATTAAGCAATCGCAGTCAAGCTGATTTTGGACCTTTATTGGCTAACGATGGCACCTTCTATTTTGTAAGCTCCCGCAGTGTAGGGAGTAAGCAAGACAAAAACACCAGTGAGGTCTATATCGATATTTATCAAGCGACCATGGAACCCGATAGCAGTTTCACAAGACCTGTCGCTGTAGCGGAATTAAATACGCCATACCACGATGGACCCATCACGATCAGTGCCGACGGCAACACCATGATTTTTGCACGAGACGGCTTGAATGGCGGCCTCTATAAAAGGGATACGAAGAACAACGTTAAGATTGCCCAGCAGTTGCTCTACAAAGCCACGAAACAAAACGGAGATTGGGGCAACATCGAAGCGCTGCCTTTTAACAGCAAGGACTATTCCATCACCCATCCTAGTTTGAGTACCGATGGCAAGACGCTTTATTTCTCTTCCAACATGCCTGGCGGCGAGGGGGATTCCGATATTTGGAAAGTAGCTGTTAATGGCGATGAGTATGGTACACCAGAAAATTTAGGACCTACTGTGAACACGGCTGGGAAGGAAGGTTTCCCCTGTATTGTGGACAACCATATCCTTTATTTTTCTTCCAATGGAAAGCAAGGCTTTGGAGGTTTTGATGTCTTTAAGGTCGATTTGGACAGTAAGGAAGGGGCTATCAATCTGGGCACGCCTGTCAATACCGAAACCGATGATTTTTCATTCAGTTTCAATACCCAAAAGAACATGGGGTTTTTTGCTTCCAATAGAAAAGGCAGTGACAATCTTTATACCGCCATTCCGATTTGTCATGCCGAACTTATCGCCTTGGTGACCGACGCCAAGACCAATGCTGCACTGACCGATGCCGAAGTCTCTATTTTGGATGCCAAAAGCAATGAGATTGCCACGCTACAAAGCGATGCCAAAGGACAAGGTATTTTTGATGTGGAGTGCGACACGCGTTACATGCTCAATGTCTTTAAACCAGGTTACGAAACCACCATGTTTCCAGTAGCGGCCTTAAAAGGCGGCACTTTTAACTTGGCCATGGCCTTAAATCCTGTTGAGGTGGAGGTGACTGCCACCGAAGTAAAACTAAAGAACATCTACTTTGAATTCAATGAAAGTAATATCACACAGCAGGGTGCAGTAGAGCTGGACAAGTTGGTCACTGTAATGAACAACCGACCGACTTTGCGTATTTTAGTGAAATCGCATACGGATAGCAAGGGCAGTGTGGACTATAACCAAAGCCTTTCCGAAAGTCGTGCGCAGGCCACCGTGCAGTATCTGATCTCAAAAGGCATTGCCAAAGAACGCCTGTCTGCCAAGGGCATGGGCAACTCAAAACCGTTGGTGGACTGCCAGCCTAATTGTAGTGAGGCACAAGACGCGCAAAACAGACGTTCGGAATTCTTGATTGTGGAGTAATCTTACTGACTTTTTAGAGGTTGAGCGTTTTAGACTAGTTGGTGTTTTCAGATTTAGAGTTTCCACGTCATGAAAATAAATTTTTATTTTGCAAACTTGATATATGTCACTTATTACCTTTTTCTTTTCAGCTAAATTTGTGAATCCCAAGACTGAAGTTTTTTAGCATAAAAAAGTAGTCATGACCATTGAAAGTTTAACCCAAAATTTAGATGAAATACTTAAGTATATCACTGAAAATGATGCTAAAATTGACGCCGCCGTAACCGGCATGCATTCCAACTACCGATTAAGTGCCAAAAATTTATGCCGTTATTTATTATTGCGAAGTTTTGATTTAAGAACTTACCACGATAGCTTGTCTGATTATGGGGTATCGTCCTTAGCTACTTCTGAAGGTTATGTTTACAGCAATCTATTCAACGTGGTTAAAAACTTAAAACTTATTCAAGGTTTACCGATTTCTGATGCTGCAACCATAGAATTGATAGGTTATAAAAAAAGTAAAAAAATACTCAAACGCCACACGCGAGAATTATTTCAGTCAGAAGACAAAAAACACCAAGTACGCATTATGGTTACACTGCCAAACGAAGCGGCACAAGACCAATCCATTATTGCGCAACTGGCTGAAAGCGGTATGCAAATTGCCCGTATTAATTTAAGTCACGGCAATTTAGAGACCTGGACCAACATCGTAAACCATATTAGAAATATTAATAAAGAAATTGGCCGCAAAATTATCATCTATATGGACTTATCGGGGCCAAAATTACGTATAGCGCCCATAGCCATACCTCGTAAAAAGGGTAAGCTAAAAAACAGTATTTCGGTGCGTGAAGGTGAACTTTTAACACTTACTAAAACGGTATCTCTAGGAAAATCGTCTAAATTTAACAAGCATGGCAAGCAAACTAAAATGGGCGAAATTGGCGTGCTCTTACCCGAAATCATTAACGATATTATTATTAACGACCGCGTGTTGTTCGACGATGGCATGATAGAAGCTGTTGTGGTGTCAAAAACCACCGATGCCGCGGAGCTGCGCATTACCAAATGCTATAAATCTAAATTGGCATCAGAAAAGGGCATCAATCTTCCCGATACCAAGTTAAACCTTCCGGCACTCACAGACAAAGACATAGAAAATTTACCTTTTGTGTGTGAGAACGCCGACATCGTAGGCTATTCATTTGTAAGAACTGCGAGCGATGTACAATATCTTCACAAGCAATTAAACAAGTACCAAACCAATAATCTGGGTATTGTTTACAAAATAGAAAACAAAGAAGCTTTTGAAAATTTACCGCATATATTGCTTGAAGGCATGAAAAGAGATTTGATGGGAGTCATGATTGCCCGAGGAGATTTAGCCGTTGAAATAGGCTTTGAAAGAAGCTCAGAGGTACAAAACGAAATTCTTTGGCTTTGCGAAGCAGCCCACATACCTGTAATTTGGGCGACACAAGTATTGGAAAATTTGGCCAAAACAGGTATTCCAACCCGCGCCGAAATAAGCGATGTGGTACAAGGTGTTCATGCCGAATGTATCATGCTGAATAAAGGTCCGCATATCAACGATGCCGTGGTGCTCTTAAAAAATATCTTATCGCGTATGGAAGCGCATTCTTTCAAAAAGAAAAGTGCCTTTCGCGCTTTGCATGTGGCTCAAAATGCATTATATCCGCTATTAGGAATTGCAAATAAAACGTGAGAAGTTATTTTTATTCAATCTTTTTGATCCCATACTGATTGACCATTAATTTTTGACAAAAAAGGAAAAGCTTGTACTTAATGCCTTCCAACGGTAGGACCAGAGTTGTGCGGTGTCTGTTATGTGTTGTCTGTTGTGGGTTGTCTGACAAGTCTAGTTTTAGACTTGTTGGCGTTTTTAAATACAATGATGATTCATTGAGACGCTTTATGCGTTTCATACACTGTCCATACACCATCCACACACCATCTGTCATCTTCCATGGACTCTTCATGGACTATCAATGGAGTATCTATTGAGTGTGGTTCGTTCTAAAATGACTATGTAGATTATTACATGGAGTTTGATATAATTCTAAAACAAGCATACCATTGTTTTTCATGGTTAAAAATTTTGAGTTAATTTGATTTAGTTTCTTTTTTGGATTTGGATATGTTAAAATCTCCCGCAATGTACTCATTAATAGCATTAATCTCTAATGGCTAAAAAACTGCATGGCATTATTTCAAAAATTGGTAATCAATAATTACTTAAAGCTTCAAGAAACAGCCACCAAATTCCACCGCACCATCCAGCGCAAATTTGAAGGCTTGGATAAGTTGTCAAAAAAGTTCGAGAATTGGGATGAGTTGAGTTATGCAGAGCTCATCAAAGAACCCGCCAAAAAGAAATTTAAACTCATAGCGACTCCTTGGCTACTTATTCATGAAGATGGTTCTTTGGCAGAACTAACACCTACATTAAAATTGAAAAGAAGGGTTATCAGAGAAAAATATAGTAAGGAAATTGCTGCTATTTATGAGGAAGCGTCAACATAACTCCTACAGGACCAAAACAATTTCTCCAACAGTATACATCAGATATTTAATTAACTTGTTCTTAGTTCATATTCGCTAGCGAACTTTTCTAAATACTTTTATCAGTGTCTAATGGTTGGTCATAGTGAAGCACAACGATTGAATAAGCATCAGATCTACAGTCATTCCATCCTTTTTCTTCTTCTGATGAATAGAGTCCATTCGGAATTACTACTATTATATTTTCTTCTTCCGCAATGTCAATCCAAATTTTATAGGTGTAGATTCAATAAGTTTATCATTATCACCACTGTGACCGTGAAAAAGTATAACAACAGGTGCGTTGGAATAATTCTGAGGTATGTATAAATGATATTCACTCTTTGCACCTAAAAAACATTGATTGTTTTGTCAGTTAGAAGTCCAAATTCAATATCCTGATTAGAAATAGTCTTATCATCTTTATCACAAGAATAGATGAATACCGTAAAGAAAAGGACGGGAAGAAAAATTCTCATTGGTTTTATTTAAAATAGTCTATTCTGTTTAGAGCTTGTAATTTGGCATTGGTTTGATCAAAATCAGATAATTAGGTCAATAATGTGGTCTTATCATAACCTATTAGTTACGAAGAGTGTTATTTGCATTATTGGGGTTTTAATTATTTAAATTCGCGAATCAATGAAAATAATTGGAAGTAGTTTCGCAACAGTCATAAATTTTTTACCCCTTTGGGTATGTTTATGTGTTTTGGTTATTCCTTTTCCATGAATACCAATGGTATGGTATAGATAACATTTTGAACTTCTCCGGCCTTAATATAAAAGTCGAATTCAGGCAGCGATTTTAATATTCGTAAAGCTTCTTTATTTAATTTTTTGTTTTCTGAATGGCATTTTATTTCAACGTTAAATTCTGTTTTTGAATTTCCAGATTTTATTATTCCATAAACTTTATGAGCACCCTTGTCTAAAGTGGGTATGTTATCCCAATCGATATTATTTGTAATAAAATTTGTCAAGCTATCCTGGTTTTGGGTATAAACAGAAATATATGAACTGGAATTGTCAAACTTTTCTTCTTTTACTATTTTGCCATTATGTATAGTTAATATCCATTCGAATTGGTAAATATTCAAGCCCGAATGAATTAATTCCCCACTAGGAACTGATAGACTACCAGTGTACCAATCCGCTAAAACCATACCTTTTTCATGTTTTGCTGGGAATAATTGGTCTAAATTAGATTTGATTGCGTTTTCCGAAAATGAATAGTCACAACTAAAAATATTGGATAGATAAAGGTTGTTATCAATGATTCTCCATTCTGCAATATAACCTCTCAAGCAAGATGTAGAACCTACAATTTCTTTCTCTGCGAATAAGTTCAATTCATCTATTTTGGAATAGGACTCCAAAGGATTATTTTGTAAAGAAATTGTGTCATTTTTCCAAATCAAAATATCAGGCACTTGGCCAGTAGCGAAACCAACTGTCGAAACTAATAATAGTAATATTGTCAATGTTCTTTTCATATGCATGTGAACATTTGATTTATAATAAGTTATGTTGTCAATACCTAAGTTAGTAAAATTAATTTAATTAGAGGAAAATCTGTAGAATTTTCTGAAAACTCACATAACAAACTTTTGATAACGCATATCTTAAATTAGAGTATAGAGTATATGAAAGAACCGTCAAAACTACCTTATGTCAAGGTAGTAACCAGTTAAAACTAAATCATTATAGGGTTAAAATGAAAGAGTTGAGATAACAATAAGATTATTTATTTAAATAAAGAGTGTGTTTAATCTTTAATATTCATTGGCTATTCAATAACAGAATGACTTTGGGTGAATTATTTACAATTATATCTACCTTCTAATGATATCCGCGTCAAAAAGCGAAAGCCCCTAAAAACGTAAGTTTTTACGGTGTTTGGTCCAACTTAAAATGCTTTAATAAACCCAATACTCTCCGTTACCACTGCCTCCAATGTTTCCGGAAGTTCGTCCTTATCCCAAGGATGGGAGGCTCCAAACACATGATCGCTATTGTCAATTGGCAGCAGTATGCTTTGTGGATTCCAAGAGTTTAATTGCAAAGCGTCTTGATAGCTCACTGAAGGGTCGTCCACAGCATGAATAACTAACTGTGGTATCGTAAGCGTGATGACTGCTTTTTTGATGGTCAACCGTTCTTCATTGCCCTTAAAATCTTCATAAAATTGAAAGTGATGCGGCATTTGCTGTTTGGTTCTTCCATTGAGCACGTACTTTACACCGTCTTTTTTCCATTGCTGGATTTCTTCCTCTGTTCCCATTCGATTTCCAAAATCGCTCACACTTGCCCAAGTGATCACTTGCGAGACGCGATCCTCTTCCGAAGCTTTGATGTTTACAATACCACCGCCACGCGAATGGCCAATGAGTATCAGATTATTTGGATCTATTTCGCTATGGTAAGGATTTTCCCCAGACCCCAAATAATTGATCATGTCCTGAAGGTCATCCAATTCCTTGGAATAATTATTTTCAGCGAAGGCCTCCAAATCTGGGAAATCGATTGGTTGTTCCATCGTACCGCCGTTGTGGGAAAAATTGAACTTCACAAAAAACAAGTCCGCCTCCATAAAACGTTTTGCTACCAAATCCCAAGCGCCCCAATCTTTAAAGCCTTTGTAGCCATGACAAAACACCACCAATGGTTTTTGTGTGTCGTTTTGCTGGAAAAAAGCGTCCCAGAGAATGGGTTTTTTATGGGTTCTTTTTAGGATGTTGTTTTTTTGAATCATTCTGTTTGTTTAAACTATTAGTTGGACCAAATCCTATCACTTTATTTTTACCAATCTACAAAGGACAGTCCTATACTCGCGGTGGTTTGGTAATGATTGTAATCGATCAAACTTTCGCCGTAACCGGTAAAGAATTGCAGGTGTAAACGCAAGGTGTTTTTTATGGGGAACAAGTAATTCAGTTGCAAACTTCCACGATTGTCATTGAAGGACAAAGAGTTGGTTACCAAAGCACTGATGATGGTACCGTTCTTTTTATAGACGACTGTGGTTTCTGCCCTGCCAATATACTCGGTAATTTCAGGATTGTCATCATCTTCACCGCCACCATCTAAACGCCACCAAGGATTTAGATAGATTTGGAAGTTGTCGCGTTCCAATGCCACTTGAAACATCAATCGGTTCCAACTTCTTGAAATGGGATCTTGTCGTCCGTTTGATTGGTGGTTAAAGCCCAGACTGACCATTTTTGCCTGAAATCCCAGCACTTTAAAATCCAGTGGATAGGCTGCAATCAGCTCTGGTTCATAATTTAGTTCTCTAAAGGGACGCGATAATTTTTTGTTATAGACTTGCCAATGTGCTACTTGCGTATAGCCGACCCAAATGTCGCCTTTCCCAAACAGAAACGATTGTACTACTTTGGTCTTAAAACTGATTTGGAATTTTACTTCTACGTTGTCTAGATCGACGGGCTCCGGCAAGGCATTGTCAAGGTTTTCACTTTGTGGCGATTTGTTGACGCTATTGGAATAATGGACGGGATGCACATAAAATGGTTTATAAGAATTGAGTTTAAACGTCCCACGGCGATTGTCGGCATCGAGTTCCCAATCTTGGGACATGGTCTTTGTGACCAATGAATCGGGGCGACTAAATAGCCCCTGACTTTGTAGGCTTTGGAAAGACACTAGAATGAGGATCAGAATACTTTTGTGCATAAGCCTTAAACGATTTTGGACACAAAGATACGTGTTTGAATCTTTTTTAGGAGTTTATGAAGTAGTCGATTTACCATCCGCGTATGTTACTTTTTTTGATAGCGATGATCGATGACTGTGTTGGGTTTTCGACCGTTTTTTACTTGCTGAAGTTGTAACAAAGTAACGTATGTTTTGTATCAGAATAAGGGATTGACACCTTTTTAAATTCTCCTATCAATCACTAACACCGCCTTATGACCCGTTTCCGACTGTTGTATTCTTTTAATCGTCGCACTATCGCAAAACTCGATCGTAGGGATGACACGCAATTTGGCCTTCAGATGGTCTTGAATTTCTTGTTTGAACGTATCGGTAGGCGTTTGTGCCGCAATGTGGAGCAGTAGTTCGTCAGTTTCGAGGTCTGAACTGCTAATTTCAATTACAAAGGCCTCAATGGCCTCAAATGACGCAAGCACGTTGATAACGGCTTGTGGATACAGCGTTGTGCCTTTATATTTGATCATTTGCTGTTTGCGACCGACCACTGGTCCGAGACGCACTGTTGTTCTGCCACAGGAACATTTTGAGGGATGTGCTTGCAGCATATCTCCGGTTTTAAAACGTAATAAAGGCATGGCTTCAACCCCAAGCGTGGTAATGGTTAGTTCGCCAACCTGTCCGTCAGCGACTGGCTGATTATGGGCGTCCAAGAGTTCCACAATGATGAGTTCTGGATGATGGTGGCCGCCTTGTTGTGCTTCACATTCTGTAAAAGCAGTACTCATTTCGGTAGAGGCGTAGGTTGAAAATAAGTCAATGTTCCAATCCTTTTGAATCGCTGCTCCCAAGGTGTTCAGTGAAAAATCGCTGTTACGGATGGGTTCGCCAATACAAATCACACCCTTGATTCCAGAATCATTTAAAGGGATTTTATGCCGTTTAGCATGATCGATTAATTTTATCAAAAACGATGGCACGGCAATCAGATAGGTCGGTTTAAATTTTAATATGGAATCCCATTGCAGTTCAGGCACACCAGCTCCTACGCGGATGATGGCTGCGCCCAATTTTCTAGCACCTAAAAAATACGCCAAACCAGCCATAAAACGGCGATCCATCGTGGTCATTAATTGGATAATGTCTTCCGATTTTACACCTGCACAAGCAAAGGATATGGCCTCATTATAGGCTAAACGCTCCAAGTCTGTATCGGTCAAGGCGAAGGATACAGGCTGTCCCAAAGTGCCTGAAGTGGTAGAATAATCGATGATTTTATGTTTTGGCACACAGATGAAATCATCATTAAACCTTTGTAAATCTTCTTTAGACGTTGTCGGAATCTGTGTTAAATCTTCAAGCGTTTGGATCTCTGAAATCTCTATCTGATGTGATTTGAACAAGCGTTGATAATAGGGCGAATGTTTAGAAAGATAGTACAAGGCATCCTTCAGTTTGGCTTCCTGAAAGGTTTTGATGTCTTGAGGTGATTGTTGTTCTATTTCTGGAATCATCGCTCTGTTTTTCGTTTCGATTTTCTGATGAATTTAGCAACTGCTTCTTCATCGGGTTTTGTCGTTATTTCTTTTGTAGCCGCCATTTCGAAAGCCATCAACGCCTTCTTAAATTGCTTGTGCTGATAGTAATAACGCCCTACAAGAAAGTAAGCTTTCCAATAGTCAGGATTGTATTCGGTCAATTTGTTGAGGTCTGCTTGTGGCATGGATTGCTTCTCATTAAGCACACGCTCAAGGTGTCGTTTTAACTTTCGATAGTCTTCGTACTGTCGAAATGCTTCTGTGTCCACAAAAGGGTCTTCGGGAATGTTCAAATCCTGTTTAGACACTGTAACTTTTGAGGTGTTTTCGATTCGATTTTTAAAAACTTCATTTAGATCGTAGCTTACAAATTCACCCAATTGATATGGATTTGATGACACCCAAACTTTTAGGTCTTCAGGCTGAAAGACAACGCTATGATGCGCCAGGAGTTGGTTCAAGGCTTTTTCGTTTCCATAGCCAATTCTTTTATCGTCCAATCCTTTTTCGTTTCTTAAAACAGCCACGGCTTCTGTGGGATTCAATTTATTTTCTTCAGAAAGCAATTCGGTCATCCGTTCGTAACGATATTGGGAATGGCTTTCTTCAATCGCTTTTAAATTGCGCCGGTCTTTTTTAAAAGCATCACTCTGAAAATGATTCGAACAAATCAACTGATTGGAATTTTCAACTTCATAAACTCCGAAATTCTTTGGAGATACCTCAATCAACATCGCCTTTTGGTCTATGGCGCTGCCTACCATAATGGCTTCCGATACAAATACTTCTCGTTTTTTGGCAATGGCAATAGCTTCATCTATCGTAGAAGCATATTGCAAAATTTCTCTTGTGACGATGGAAATGGGTGTCTTTGCCGCCAAAGGAACTTTGGATTTACCCGCATTGATCGTGACCGTCAAACCTTTTTCATTCATTCCAGACACCACACCGATAAATCCTCCCCATGTGACCGACATGAACTTGTACCCTTTGTCAGGATTGATAAACGCAATTATTTTGTTTTCCGCAAAGGCATCACCAGCATAAAAATCGAAATTGCGACCAATAAGCAGTTTGCCATCTTCCGTTTTTTCGTCCCAAGCCGCGAAGGACGTACAGCCCACCAACATCAAATCTTTCAGAGTATGGCCGATATCGTGTGACCCATGTAGGTATAAGGCGCGTAAATAGGGTGTGGCGATGCTGTTGAAATCTTGAGACATATAGTGCGAAGTGCCATAAATTTCGGCCTTATATTCATCGGGTACATGCTTGTACATGTTTCGATTGTACCATGATATAAACCTCCTTATGAACTTCTGCTTACCTTCTGAGGGCACCATTTCGTTGAGCTTGTCTAAAAAGACCTGTTCCTGTTTATACATCAGCGGCTGGGTCAATTGGCCTGTGACAAGTCCTATTTCCAAAGGGTCGCCTTCCACATACAGTTCCCAAAGGCCTTGTTTGTTTTTGGTCAAAAAACTGTTCCCTACAAAAAAGGTGGAATCATTGACGACTGTTTTTGCCGGAATGTCTGAATTGTAATTGCTAACATCTGGAAGATTGCGCATTGATTTGTTAACGCCGCAGGACACGAGAAGTGTACCAACTACGCAAGCAACTACTAGTTTGAATATGTCATACCGTTTACGCACTCTGATGTTGTTTGTGATATCTACGATTCAACCGTTGTACCATTTTTTCCTCTTTGTAATCGACCCAGCCTTGACCAAAAATACGACGCATCATATTTTCAAAGGTTCGCATAAAGATGATGTTTTTAAATAGCTCCGCCAATCGCGCTAGTTTGCGAGGAAAGGCACGCAAGGTAATGGAAAATCCACCATCGTCATAAGTAATGTAGTGCCAGTAGCCACTCGGCATGTATAAGGCGTCACCATGTTTCATGGTTACTGAAATGCCTTCTGCTTCTTGTAAGACGGGATATTTTTCGAAATCGGGTTCGTCCATGTCAATCGTCTCAAGATTATGGACCGTGAAGGGAACTTTGTAGAGATTTTTTGCTTGGTCTGGTGCAAATAAGGTGACGTGTTTGTTTCCATGAAAATGAACATGAACCAAATCAGCCAAATCCATATCGTAATGAGCCAAAACTTTTGAGCCTTTACCACCAAAGAACATCACAGGGAGTTTTTTGAAGAATTTCAATCCGATGTCTGGATAGTTAAAATCCTTCGTCAATACTGGCATTTTTTGAAGCACATTAAAAAAGAACATCCGTAAATCTGTAGGTTGGGTTTTTAGGATATCGATGTAATCATAGAGCTTCATTTTTTTAGCAGGCACCACAGAATTTTGACGTCCTTTTGTAGGTTCATTATTGTATAAAGGCACTATTTGGTCGCCAGCCAAACTTTGGATATAATCTAAATTCCATTTTTCATAGGCAGGCCAATCCTTGGTCAAATCCTCAATAAGCACCGGTTTTTGAGGTTTGTAGTACTGCTCTATAAAATCCTCCTTGCTGATGGATTTAATGCGTGTAATTGGAGTGGTTTTGATGTGGGTCATTTGGGATGCCTGTTTTAATGCTAAAATACTCCAAAAATATTTATTCCCGCAGATCTCGCTGAATTTCGCAGAGGGTTTCTCATGCTTTTTATGGTTGGTGTTTTTTATTTCCGCAGGGCTCGCTGAATTTCGCGTAGGGTTTTTGCGTTTATCTTTGGGAGAAAATTAGTTCCTAATCAGCAAACGAAATAACACTGGTTGCATGGTAAAAGCCACAAGCATCGCTGTTAGAATACCAATCATCGACACTATAGAAATGGACTGCAACGCGGGATGTTTTGCCAAGATTAATACCCCAATTCCTAGAATCGTTGTGATGACGGATAGCAATACGGAAGTTTTATGCGTGGTCAAGGTCTTCTGGTCGTTATCCGTTTCTTTCAATAAACCGTTGGTCATAAAAATACTGTAATCTACTCCCAAACCAAAGATAAAGGATGAAATAAGAATACTGAAAATATTGAATTCCATTCTAAACACTCCCATAATCCCAATGGTGATGAACCAAGTGATAGCGATTGGAAGAACGGTCACCAATGTTAATTTCCAATTCCGATAAAATAGCCATAACAGGACCAATACGATCGCAAAACAATATCCGATGAGGGCATTAAAATCGGTTTTTAAATGTCCCAGAAGCCTCTCGTTGATATTCTGTCGGTCAATGACCATTGTGTTTGATTGGTCTTTAAAATAGTCCTTAATGAGTGGTATATTTCCATCATCCACCTTCACGATGGACGTTATGGTATGGAACTGACCTGCGGACGCCATAAAGTCTTCTGTGGGCATCGTGCTGAACGTTTGAAAATCAGCAACAGATAAGGGTTTGAAATCAGATTTTAATAAGGTATAAAATTCTTGGAATGTCGTGGTCTTAAATCCGAATTTTCGTCCGCTATCAATTAATTGTGCTTCGGTGTCATTCACTTTTTCTGGTGTCCAAAAGCTATTCCATGTATCAATTTTGGTTTGTTGTGACTTTTTAGACTTGACCAAAGCTCCCACAGAATTAAAACTTATAATTTTTTGTTCGTTTTCGAGCCGATTCAATGCATCAAAAACCATATCGTTCTGTTCCAATGCGATTTCCATGGAATTTCCATAGGTAATGATATACAATGATTTTGCCGTCTCATTCGTTAGGTCATCAAGTTGTTTTTCTGCCTCTTTTAAATGTAGAGGTTCATAATTTAGTGCTGATATATCGTTATTAAAACTAACGTGATGATAGGTAAACGCACTCATAACAAGGAGTATCAAAACACAGCCGATCAGCCATTTGTTGGTATGGAATTGATAGCCCGCAATCGTGTCAATAAATGTCGACTTTCTTTGCGTTTGAACTGTTTCGGCTTTATAGACTTGTGGAATAAAGATTAAAGCGAACACCGATGCACCCAGGACACTTATCGCCGCAAAAATACCTAAATCCTGTAGCGCTTGCGAATCAATAAACAACAAACATAAAAACGCCAAAGCAGTTGTTATGCTGCTCATCAAAATAGGCTTTGTAACGTCGCTGTAGAGATTATTAATGGTGTTGTTATTCCTAATATGAGTTAACACATGCAATGAATAATCCAGTGTTACACCCAATAAAACGGCACCAATACCGAGAGAAATGGCTGAAATGTCCTGCCTGACAATTGATAAGGCCGCGATAGCCAATAAGCCTCCAAAAATTGTTGGAATCAACAAAATAATAGGGATGTTGATTTTTCGATAGAAAAATACAAAGAGCACTAATAAGACTCCCAAGGCGATGGCAACTGTTAATTGAATGTCCTTTTTAATTTGTTGCGCATTGGCAACGGCAATTAAGGTACCTCCAAAAAGAGTACTACTTATTTTACCGTTGTACTCGGTATTAAGATTGTTCTGAAATTGGTACAGTTGTTCTGCGAATACTTGATTTTTATTGGTTTCGCTGGATTTATATTTAGGGGTAATGAACAGCAACAGATTCTGTTCGTTTTTACTGACCAAAAAACCATCTTGCAATTTAAAATCTTCATTAAAGCCCAATTGTTTCAGATGCTTTAGTGCCATGATGGAAATTCCCAAAGGATCCTTTATAATGGTTTTTTTAGCGATCATTCCTGAAGGTGATGCCAGCGTTTTGTAATTTGATTCGGTTATAGCTTCAATAGAATCTTTTTGAAGTTTACTGGAAATCGATTTATAATCGGTCTCTGATAGAAATAAAGGCGCATTTGCATATGCAAAATCCAAGGTTTCAAAGATGGTTTCGTCTTCAATTTTACCTTGAATATTCTTTATAACATCTGCGGACTTTAGCTCAATACTATCCAAAAATTGTTGCGCATACTCTGTCAGGTCTTCCAAAGAACCGTTTGCTTCTTTATGAATGTTCACAATTATTTTATCACTGAATTGGGCTGTGTTCAGTACTTTTTGTAACTGCTCATTTTCTGGATTTGAAGGAATCAGTTTCGAAATATCCTCGTCAAATTTAATATGCGACGCCAACCAAATGAGTCCAGAGAAAACGAGCATCAAGATCAGTCCAAAAACAGCTTTGTTCTTTTGAATGGTGTCATATGTTCTTTTGAAAAAATTAGTCATGGACCAACACCGTTTTTCTATCAATCAATGAAAATACTACATACCCTAATCCACCAAAAATGATGGCCGCCGAAACGGAAAGTGTAATACTCCCTATAATATAGGATTTCAGGTTTTGAACCATATCAAAATTATCTGTAATCATATCCAACTCATAATGCGTATCGATTCCCAACACCCAGTTGCCAGTCTGTAGGCTCAAGAGCAGCACCAAAGGAATGAAAGGAGGCAAACTGATATTCGAAAAGGCAAAGGAAATGACCTTGTTCAGATTTAGTAAAATTGCCAAGAAAATAACAATAATCGTGTGGAAACCCCAAAGAGGAGATAAACCGATAAACACGCCCAACGCCATGGAAAGTGCTTTCTTTTTTGGCGAATCCTGATGTCTTAAGACGTCTTCAACAAAGAAACGTTTAAGACCTTTTTTTTTTAGTTTCCTGAAAAAATTTCTAGGCGTGATATACACCAAACGCACTATTAAAAACCAAGTATAAAGCACTACCATTCGCGCAATATCCATAAAGGGACGGAAATGAGATACCCGTTCTTTCATGTCGTATAATACATGAATTGGCACATGCATGATTTCTGTTCCAGACCAATACGATTTTACGATGGCCTCGATTTCGAATTCAAACTTTTTAGTAGAACTCATAAAACGAATATCCTTCATGTGTCTTATGGGGTACAACCGAAATCCCGATTGCGAATCGCGTAATTTGAGTCCGGTGGCAGCTTTCATCCAGAATGTTGAAACCCGATTTCCCTTGGCGCTCCTTGCCAGGACATCGGCTTCGTTCATATTGCGGTCGCCAATGATGAGTATGTTTTTGTTTTCTGAAGTGTCTAGTGCTTCTATAAAATTCGGAATGTCGATTGGGAAATGTTGACCATCTGTATCTAATGTAATGGCATAGTCAAAACCCATAGAGACCGCATGTTTAAAACCGATTTTTAAAGCGTGACCCTTTCCAATATTTTTAGGTTGATGCAGTTGAATAACTTGAGGATATTTGCTTAAAATATCCTTCGTACTATCAGTAGAGCCATCGTTGACCACAATGATATCTGAAGTGTATTGCAATACCCCATCAATAACACGGCTTAAAGTTTTTGGATTGTTGTAGGTGGGCAACACCACACAACAGTGATACGATTTTAGTTTGGATGTGATGTGGGCAAACTCCATTAGAGATGGTTCGTAGGGTTATTTTTTTACAAATGTAACATTACATTTCAATACCGACCTTCCGTCTTTAAAAGAAGTGGTGTTTTTTACCTTGACAGTTTGGTCTTCTATAGTAAAATGGAGATGGAAGACGATTATTGTTTCTTCTTCGGGGTTGACCAAATTCAAAAACTTGATATTGGAAGAGGATTGTAATAAAAGCGGATGTAAAAGATGGTTTTCCAAACCATTTTTAATTATTTGTAGCATGGCCACCCCAGGAGTCACAGGATATTTTGGGAAATGCCCTTTGTAAATAGCATGGTCCTTGTCAAGTTCTACCGTAAATTCTATCGTATTCGCATCGATTGTTTTTAGGTCTTGGACACTATAAAAATTATCTAAAAGCATCTTTAAATCTTGAATACTAAATCTGAAACCGTTGCGTTCAATTGTTTGTTTTTAAAAACAATCAATGTATAATCGTCATTTGGCTCAATTAATTTTACCTCATCAACTTGAGTGGATACCTGGTCAAATTTTAACTCAAAAGATGAAATGAATTTTTTGAGACGCTTATCTTTTGGAATGAATTTTACGAGATAATCACTGCCTATTTTAAAATAGGATATTTCGAATTGATTGTCATCAAACATATCACCTTTAATACTGTTGACGATCAATGTATTCAAGCTTCGAAAGAGGCGATTTGAACTTAAGTCCATTTCGTCTTTTTTCCCTTCATTGTTGACGAGAAGCTTATCATTCTTGAAAACTGCAGTATTTTTATAAGGGTTGAAATATTCCCATTTTACTAGGTTTGGTGCCTTAAAAGTTAACTCTCCTTCTGAAACAATCGGATCGTTAAGCACGCTCAGGTGCTTTGTTTGCTCAAAATCACTGACGATACTTTTAGTCGCTTGAGCCGTCTTTAGTACTTTTTCCTTAAATGATTTTTGTTCGCTTGAAGATAACCTTTCTTGAGCAGACATTTTCAGTCCGCCTATGCATATTAATAGGGCAAAAAGGGATATTGAAAATTTAGTGGTCATTCATCAATTCGTTAATGGTTACCATTTGATACTTATGTTTTTTCAGGAATTGCAACAACTGTTCCAAAACAGTCCCAATATGTTCGTGAGTGTCATGAAGCAAAATGACAGAACCCGGTTTGATGGACTTAAGAATCATATTCAGTATCATTTCAGGGTTTTTCAGTGCCTTATCAAATGGGCGGATGTTCCAGCCAATGACCACGTGCCCCGTTACCTTAAGGGCCTTTGCCAGATGTGGTGTGGTGACACCATAAGGTGGGCGAAACAGGTTTGGCTTTGTTCCAATGACCTTGAATATTACTTGATCAGTATCTTTTAATTCTACCAACCAAGCTTCCGTTGATTTAAAACCAATCAAAGTGCTATGTGAATACGAATGGTTACCAACACTATGTCCATTAGCCACTATTTCCTCTAACAAATTAGGATGCTCTTCAACATGCTTTCCAATGCAGAAAAAAGTTGCTTTTGCATCAAAGTCCTTCAATAATTGGATTACTTTAGGTGTGTAATTGGGATTTGGACCATCGTCAAAAGTAATCGCAACTTTTCTGTCTTCCATCTTTGAATTCGAGGTGAAAGCTTTTAGGAATAACCCCCAACTCATTGAAAAACTTCCAATCATAACAATCCAGAACCAACTCAAAAAAAGGAGAACGTACCACCATAGTGACACATAGAGGAACCCTTCGCCAATAAGAAGCAGACAAAAGATGGCCACCGCAGCATATGAGATGGTTTTGAAGTTTAGCATGATTTCAACAACATAAAACTATGATCACGACCTTTAAATTGATTATATAAAAGTATGGTTTTAATGTCTGATTTTGCAGTTTTATTTTGCAGTAAATTACTTGGGATCTCGCCTAATTTTAAGATTTCATAGGACAAAAATAATGCAAACCCCGAAGCTGTGAAAAACTCACCACTCCATTGCTTATGACTTAAAGTCGGAATCGTTTCTGGAAATACAGAAGCAAATTCATCATAAAAGGTATCGAAAGCATCGCCATTAGCTCCCAATATTAGAGCGTCTATATCAGAAAAGGATAAGTTGTTTTGATGTAAAAAGGTATGGGTTTTTTTGGTGAGTGATTCTTGGGAAATGCTGCTGTAACCAATTACATCCACTAATTGAACACTTTCATTTTTATATTTTGAGGACAGTACAAAAAAAGAAGCGCCTTCGCCAATCGGACATTTAATGCCATCGGGAGTTTTATCTTCCATCATCCGAACCGCATCTACAAATTCAGTTCCTAATTCGTCTACACCTCCCACCAGTATATTTGTTGCCTCGTCATTTTGCAACATCAATTGTGCGTCCAATAACGCTGATTCAAATGACAGCGCGCCATGGACATAGGTATTATTATACGCTTTGCATTTTATACCCAACGCTATTTGTGCGCCGACAGTGTTATGTGTTGATTGGATAAAAGCGGTGGGCGTTAAGAATTCTTCCTCATTTGCAATCATCGCATTTAGAAATTTTTCAGTGTCTTCAATGCAGCCCATTCCCGTACCTATTAAGATGGCATCAGGTTGGGGAGTATTGGAAAGTTGAAGTGCTTTGGTTGCGGCGGCCACACCCATTTTAACACCTGTCGCCATGCGGCGCAAAGCGATAGGTGACATAAAATCTTTATAATTAGGATGAATTGCCTCAATTTTTTCTTGTGTAGGAGCTATCATTTCAAAATGTAGAACATCAGACTCAAAAGTTGGTTGAGCAGATATGGATGTGGCACTATGAATGTAACATGGCTTCATGCTTTAGAAAAAATTAAAGTGGAACAGTTGCCTCCAAATCCAAAAGAATTGGAAAGCACATGTTCTATTTTTTTTCGTTTCAGTGAGGTTGCAGGGACTAATCCAGTTTCTGGAATTTTTGTTTTGAAATTGAGGTTTGGAAAAACAGTTTGTTCTTGGATGGCCACTACTGAAAACACTGCTTCAATAACTCCAGCAGCAGCTAATGTATGACCAGTAAATGCTTTTGTGGAACTAAAGTCTGGGACCGTTTCGCCAAAAATGCGTTGGATGGCAATACTTTCAGATAGATCATTGTTAGGTGTGGCGGTACCGTGAGCATTCACATAATCGATTTGTGATGGAGCCAATCTTGAAATGTCCAGAGCCTTTTGCATTGCTAAAAAAGCACCTTCTCCAGTTTCTGAAGAAGCGGTTTGGTGAAAGGCGTCATTTGCATTGCCATAACCAGTTACACGTGCCAGCACTTTTTTATTATCTTTTTCTACCAAATCGTCAGATTCCAGTACCAAATAGGCAGCAGCTTCACCAAGATTCAAGCCTTTCCGATCTGCGTCGAAAGGCGCGCAGGCTTCGGTAGACAGAATCATTAAGGTTTTAAAACCATTGATTGTAAATTTTGATAGTGCATCGGTTCCACCTACAATGACGCGATCTAGTTTTCCGGCTGTTATTAAACGCGCTCCAAGCATAATCGCATTTGCAGCAGAGGAACAGGCGGTACTGATGGTCGTTACAAATCCAGTGATGTTGAGAACATCTGCAATTTTTTGTGTGCTGTCACCCACATAATGACTGGTAATAAATTTTTGTGTTTCGGGTTGGGTTTCAAAAACTTTAAAGTATCGTTCAGTCATATCCATGCCGCCCACGGACGTAGCAGATATAAAGCCAGTTCTTAATTCGTCATTATTCGAAATATCAGCATTGGCAGCGGCTTCTTTGGCCGCGACTAATCCCAATAAGGCTGTTCGTGTAAAGTTATTGTCTTTAGGAAGTTGAAGGATGCTGATAAGTTCCTCATTTGTAAAGCCAACTTCACCTACTTTAATCTGGCCCCCTTGTTTGGAGTTAATGTTTTTTAAATCACCAACTCCAGGTGTGGAAGATAACAAGGCTTTTCTATTCGCTTCTAGGTTGTTTCCAATAGCCGAAATGATTCCCATTCCAGTGATGGCAACACCCTTACTATTGGTTTTATTTCGACTTGTGCTCGTCAATATAAGTGGCTAAAACTGAAATGGATTTGAAAATTTCCTTGCCTTCTTTGGGATCTGTCAATTGTATTCCGTAGTCTTTGTCTAGCATCACAATTAATTCCAGTGCGTCTATGGAATCCAATCCCAAACCATCCCCAAAGAGCGCATCGTTATCATCAATATCTGTAATTGATATATCTTCTAAATTTAAAATTTCTATAATTCTTTCTTTGAGTTCTTTCTTTAGCTCCGTCATTTGGGTATTCTATTTATTTTGGAATAATCCGTCGATCTCCTCTGGTGAATGTGCAATATTACCACTTTCTGACACCAAATATAAGAAAGCTTCGTAATTTTTGTCATCAAAATCTACCCATCCACATAGTACTTTTTTAGCTTTCTTGTTTTTGAGTAAATATTCGGTGTTGATATGTAGATGATTTGCACTGAATTTATCAAAGATAAAAAAACTGTTTTCTGAATGCAGCTGATGTTTGATGCTGATTTCGCCGATGCAGATATTTGGTAAAGTGTACACAAAAATTGATGGACTTGGATAGTAATTGTCCTTATCGGAAATTGATATTTGATGTTTCCTGTCGGTGTCTAAACTAGATGCTTTGTTTGATAAAACAATCGCGATATTTTCTGGCTCACTAGATTGAGACGCATTTTCTTTCAATAAGATATCAGATGCTAAAAAGGCCAGTTTGCTTAAATTATCCATTTTGTAGAATTTTGGATACTTCGTTTCTAAATGAATCGCCGCAGATTTGATAAATCTCGAAAACTCTTGATCTTCGCTATAGAAAACAGTTTGGCCGTTTAGAGAAACCGTATTTTTTTTGATATGGCAATAGGAGTGTATGTAATATGTTTGATTCAAATCGATTTATTTTTTACAAACAAGCATTGTATGGAAATCACCAATCGCATGATCTTTTATAATATTTAAACCCGCTTTATGAATGAGTTTTTCAAAAACGCTGGAGCGATACATTTTACTATTTCCGTTCGCCATGACTGTAAAGTATAAGGAGGTCGCTTCCAAGACGAACTTGGCATTATCGAATTTTTGTCTATCTGTAAAGGTTTCAATAATTATGAGTTTTGTTTCAGAATCCATGGAAGCTACACAGGTTTTGAGGATTTTGACAATTTCATCTTCCGAAAAACAATCGAGGAATTGGCTCATCCAAATGACATCTGCTCCTTTCGGAATTTGCGGATGATCATGTAGCCAATTGATTTCATGACCTGTAACACGCTTGCCAAAACCCTTTTCCTTAATATTTGATAAGGCTTTTTTAAGTTGCCCTGGCAAATCGAAAATAGAGATTTCCACTTGTTCATCGTAATTGAAGCATTGCAATGCAAATTTTCCTGTATTACCTCCAATATCGAAAATGGTTTTAGGTTGATTTTTAAAGACATGCTCCAGTGCTTCTTCAAATATACCATCAGAATAATGATGATCAAATTCAAACCAGGACTTTTGCACTTCAGGCGTCAATTGAGATAAGCCGTCATAAATAGTATCCCATTCACCAAGCTCTTTTAAACCTTCAGGTTTTCCAGTTTTAATTGCGTCATTCAAATGAAACAGACCTTGATAACAGACATCATTCGTGAAATTTATATTTACCTCAACGGTTTTGTTGTAATTCAGAAAATAGCCTGTTTTGGTCAGCTCAAACTGTCCTTCTGAATTTTTTGTGACGATATCGTAGCTTTCCGCGATCTCTAACAAAACGCCTAATCCATACTCACTCACAGTTAATGCTTTTGAAATTTGCGGAATGGTGAGACCACCGTTTAATCGTTTGTCAAAAATTAGGTCAAAAACCCCCAATTTCCGCAGTGAAACAGTCGTTTGAAATATAAACGGCGCAAAGGCTATTTTTTGAGCTTCTTGTAATGCATCGATGGCTCTGATGGTTTTTTTTGTCATGTTCTAACTTTTTTAAAAATCGCGGCGGTGTTGCAGCCACCAAATCCAGATGCCGTTTTTAAGAAGATGTTTAAGTTTCTTTTAGTTGTTTTTTTAATGATATTCATTGGTTTTGAAACACCCAAGGAATCATATCCAGCGGAAGCGAACAAGGTATTTCTGTACAACGAATGCATTCCGATAATGGTTTCGAGCAACCCGGAAGCTCCTAATGTGTGTCCAAAATAGCCTTTTAAGCTATTCAATGGAACCTCTTGCAAATTTAAGCGATTTATCGCAATCGCTTCCATTTCATCATTGAAAAACGTGGCCGTGCCATGCGCAGAGATATAGTCAAGTTCTTCGGCTTGAACATTAGCCTCCTCCATCGCTTTTGAAATGCTTCGATACAATCCCTCACCTGTTCTAGAAGGACCCGAAATATGGTTGGCGTCGTTACAGGATGCCTCACCTATCAATTCTACAGACTCATCAGCTAACTGATTTTCATCAGAAGTTACAAGTATGGATGCGGCAACTTCGCCAAGATTGATACCTGCACGATTAATTGAGTAGGGTTTGCAAGGCATATTGCTCAAGGCCTGAAATGAGTTGAATCCTGAAAGTACAAATTCTGAAACCAAATCACCACCAACGATGAAGACCTGTTGGTAAACCCCTTGTTGAATGTATCGATTGGCGACAGAAATTGCCAACAGTCCAGAGACGCAAGCATTAGAAACTATAATAGCATCATTTTTAAAAGCGAAATACGATTTTATAACCGTTCCTAATTCATTTAAATAAGCCCTATGATGCGGAAACTCTGATGTCGCTTCCAGAGCATCAATATTCCCTTTGGTAGTAGAAATAATCAAACCTACGTTCTCATTTAATTCGAGATTGGATTTTTTGATAATCGCATGCAATGAAGCAATCATCATTTTTTCCAATCTTGTGTAACTATCATCAAGATGTAATTGAATTGAAACTTTTTCCAAATGTTTTGGATCAATGATCGAGGCACAAATCGGCTGGGAAAAGAGACCTTTATTATTTATAACCGCAAGGCCTGTTTTTTCATTTTCGATAGCCTCCACGACCGATTGGCTATCAAAGCCAAGTGACGACATTATATTATTATATGACAGATAGGTTTTAGCCATCCAACAAATTGTGTTTTTGTTTCCAGTCTTTGAAAAAATCTGGATTGATTAGCATCATTTCACCTGATTCAATCGTTGTAAAAACCTGTATGGTTTCTCCCTTACATACAATTTCTCCTAGCTCGTTTTTGATGGTATAATTAAATATAATTTTAGCAGCTCGGCTGTTCGCAAAGGTAGTTTCGACCGTCATCACATCACCATATTTCAATGGTAAAAGGTGCTCGGTTGCAGTCTTTACAATAGGAACTGCATACCCTTCCTTTTTAATATCGAGATAGGAAATTCCAAATTGCTTTCCAAAGTCTTCACGAGCTTCTTCAAAATAAGAGATATAATGGCCATGCCAAACAATTCCTAAAGAATCGACTTCATTGAAACGTACGGATATTTGATGTATGGATGAGAGTGTTTTCATTCGTTTTCTTTTAAAACCAAAGTCATTTCAGCTGACGCAAGAATTTCATTTTTTAATTTTGCAACTACATACACATTGGTCATGTTGGCCATTTCAAAAGTGATTTCAACTGTGCTGGAAATAGTGTCATTTATTTTTGGCAACTGTTCAATTTTCAAATTTTTTATCGCTGCGATAAACCCTTCTCTGGCAGGTAAATTATGGATACTATATTTATAACCAGTCATCAGTGCGGCGGTTTGTGCCATGTGTTCAATCAAACCAGTTTCGGCGAAATTGGGATTCTCAAGAAACATATTCGTTTCTAAAATAGTTAAAGTAGCGATAGCCCTTTTTTCATTATAATAATGTAATCCATCGACCATCAATAATGGTTCGCGATGTGGAAGCAGTTTCTTGATGGATGCGGTATCTGTAATAGGTTCTTTAAGTAAGTTGTCATTTGGCATCATCCCAAAAATCGTAAAAATTAAACCATTGTAGCGGATATTTCTTGACTATTTCAGTTACACTCATAGTATATTTCTCAAGCAAGTCTTGTGCATTTCTCGATTTGATCTCTACACGTCGTGCATACAGATGATAATGACGTTTCGGTTCGCGCATCACATATACAAAGAGTACAGGAACATCCAATCGACTTCCTAAATGAAATGGGCCCATGGGAAATTTTGCTGTTTTTCCCAAAAAATCAGCTTCCATACATTTCGTATTTTCAAGATATCTATCACCGGAAATACAGATAATCCTGTTTTGTGCCAGTGCGGCATTGATTTCAAAAATATGTGACAAATCATCTTTTACGATGATAAACTGCATTTCATCTTTTTTTAAGTATTGATTAAGATAATCCTTGATGTGCTGATGATCTTGGTCTGTAATCACAATACTTATAGAGGCATCTGTCAAACGACCTTTGAAAAAATATTGTGCCAATTCAAAATTGCCAATGTGGCCGCTTATTAAGATTCCTCCCTTTTTAAGTTTCAAAGCCTCTTGTATGAGGGGTTCCCCATCAAACTCATAGGTGTAATCATCCCTCAATCCAGCGGAGATCGCTATTTTATCAATCAAGGTCTGCCCGAAAACATAATATGCTTTGTAAATGCTTATAGTCGTTTTGAGCCTAGAATAGTTGAGACGTTTTCTAAAATAGAATCGAAGACCACGCACATTTTTCCTAGAGAATAAACAAAAATAGGGAACAGGCAAATGCATCAAGTTGTAAGCCGCTTGAATGCCAAAATTCTTGATAAAGAAAATAAAGACTTTAAATCCGAAAACGGTGCCTCTTGATTTTCCGTCCCATTCCGTTGCCATTTATAACATTGAGGTTATGCTTATCTTAAGCGTATTGATACTAGACATTGTTGTAGACAAATTTACGCTTATTTCACTAATTAATTCCGCCGTTGATATTGATGACTTCACCTGTAATGTATGAAGACTTTTTAGAGGCCAAAAAGGATACAAGTTGTGCAACTTCTTCCGGTGTTCCGAATCTATTGACTGGAATCATTTTTTTGAGTTCTTTTTCATCGAAATCCTTTGTCATATCGCTTTTAATAAATCCTGGAGCCACAGCATTGACAGTTATGTTTCGCTTAGCGACTTCTTGTGCCAATGATTTTGTCGCCGCAATAACAGCGCCCTTTGCGGCAGAATAATTAGTCTGTCCGGCCACACCTTTTAGCCCTGAAAGAGACACAATATTAATTATGCGACCATATTTATTGAGTAACATATTTTGAAGTAGATGATTTGTGACGTTGAAAAAACCATTGAGACTTGTATTGATGACGTCGTGCCATTCAGCTGGTTTCATCCATAAAAATAAACCATCTTTTGTGATTCCTGCATTGTTGACAATGACTTCAATAACGGCATTTTCATTACGTTTATGCCATTCATTCAACGTAAAACTAACCTGTTCAGGATCCGAAACATCAAATTGTAGAAGTTCAGCTGTGCCACCTGCGTTATCAATTTCTTCCAAAGTATTGACAGCTTCGGTTTTATTGGAGTTGAAGTTCACAAGAATATGATAATCGGTATCCTTTGCCAGTTGTATGCAAATTGCTTTGCCAATGCCTCGAGATCCTCCTGTGACTAATGCACATTTTCGTTTGTTATTCATAATTTAATTTTTCCCTGCAGTACTCGCTGAATTCCGCAGCGTTTTTCTGCGAGTCTCTGCGAGTTCAGCGGGACTCATTTAATCTTCATTATCCAAAATAAATTCCTTAACCTGATTCACATAAGGGTACATTATTATATCTTCTTTAAATGCAGGAACAATATTGCGTATATCATTATACATTTTTCTGGTTTTCGAAGACACTCGGTCTTTAACATTTAAATATTCTATAGCCTGAACAATGGTTATCATTTCAATAGCCACTATTTCAAATGCATTTTCAATGACTTTTTTAGTTATCAGTGCTGCATTTGTTCCCATGCTAACGATATCTTGATTGTCATTATTACTTGGGATACTGTGCACATACATTGAATTAGACAACATCTGGTTTTCAGCAGTCGTTGAGGTCGCTGTAAACTGGACTCCTTGCATTCCAAAATTGAGTCCTAATTTGCCAAGATTTACAAATGCAGGAAGTATATTGTTTAATTTTGGGTTCAGTAAATAGTTAAGTTGTCGTTCAGAGAGCATGCTCATTTTAGTAACGACCAACTTGAGTTTGTCCATTTCAAGAGAAACATAGTCGCCATGGAAATTTCCTCCATGATACACATTCTTGTTTTCAACATCTACAATAGGATTGTCGTTAGCTGAATTAATCTCTTCAACCAAAATTGTTTCTACGATATCCAAGGTTTCCAACACAGGCCCCAAAATTTGCGGGACACAACGCAACGAATAATATTCTTGAATTTTATTTTCAAAAATCAAATCTTCTTGAGTGTCTTTGTATAAATGATGCTCACGTTTTCTAACTAGTTCACTATCAGATAAATGTTGACGCATCTTTTCGGCAATTTTGCGCTGACCTTTGTGTTTTTTGGATTGGTTTAATTCAAATGAAAGATGATCGTCGTAGGCTTGAACAATCTCAGTAATAGCAGAGGAACAGGTAATCATATGGTTAAGCAATCTTCTAGTGTAGATTGTATTGACAAGTCCAATACCTGTCATTACCGAAGTACCATTCATCAATGCCAAACCTTCACGAAGTTCGATAGTAATCGGAGTGAGATTTTCGGCTTTAAAGACATCTTCTGTGTTATGACGTTCTCCTTTATAAAAGACTTCCCCTTCACCAATAAGGGTGAGGGCCAAATGGGCTAATTGTACCAAATCGCCACTCGCTCCCACACCACCATGTTCATAGATAATAGGGGTTATGTTTTTATTGATAAGGGTAGTCATCAGTTCAATGACGGATTGATGGACTCCTGATTTACCCAAAGACAGGGTGTTCAAGCGAGTCAGCATCGAAGCTTTAACATAGATTGGAGGAATCGTGTTTCCGGTACCTGAAGAATGACTTCTAATTAAGTTGTACTGTAACTGTTTGCGTTCAGAGTCCTTAATTTTGTATTGTGCCATAGGGCCAAATCCTGTATTCACCCCATAAATCACTTTGTTTTCTGAGAACACCTTTAAAAATTCGAAACTTCTTTCTACGGTCTTTTGGGTGTCCTCATGGATTTGAATGGGTTGTAGTTGAAATATAACCTCATAGAATGATTCAATTTTTAACGTACCATTAAGTGTTACCATTTAGCGACTGTTCACATTATTATTAGAATAATTTACGAAAACCAAAAGTAAAGTAGTTATTTTGGGCTACAAATTTAGAATAATAAATGATTTAATTCTGCTGTTGGAATGAATGATGTAAAAGTAGATGTGTTGATTATAGGCGCAGGACCTTCTGGTTGCGTTGCTGCTGCCTATTTAAATCAGCAGAATATTTCTGTAAAAATCATTGAGAAAAGTAAATTTCCCCGATTTGTAATCGGAGAAAGTCTGTTGCCACGGTGTATGGACCACTTTGAAGAAGTTGACCTTTTGCCATTTTTGAAGCAGCAAGGATTTCAGATCAAAAGAGGGGCACGATTTATTCGAGGCAGTAAAATTTGTGAGTTCGATTTCAGCGATAAATTTACAGAAGGTTTTAATTGGACATGGCAAGTCCCGAGGGCTGATTTTGATACTGTACTTACAGAGGAATTGATTAGAAAAGGGGTGGACATCTCCTTTGAGCATGAGGTTATCGATGTGAAGTTTAGTGCTGACGGCACTTCGGTGACTACCATTACATCTGAAAATGAATCAGAATACAAAATCCACGCGAAATTCATTATCGATTCTAGTGGTTACGGAAGGGTATTACCAAGGTTGCTTGGTTTGGATAAACCGTCAACAATTCCAGAGCATTCTTCGATATTCAGCCATGTAAAAGACACTGCTCGTCCTGAAGGTCAAGAAGGTACATTGATCACCTTTGATGTGATCGATCAGAACACCTGGTTTTGGGTGATTCCTTTCTCCAATGGTACTACAAGCCTCGGTTTTGTGGGCAAAACTGATTATATCAATTCCTTCGAGGGAACACCAACTGAACGACTAAAGAAAATGATAAAAGTCTCCGATTATTATCATGAACGCTTCAGGAATGAAGAGTTTTTATTTGAGCCCAAGATAATTCAGAATTATTCAAAATCCGTAAAACAACTTTACGGTACTGGATATGCCTTGACAGGGAACAGTGCTGAATTTTTAGATCCGGTATTTTCATCGGGTGTTACTTTTGCTACGGAATCAGGACTGAAGGCTGCCAAATTAATTACTAGGCAGCTTAATAATGAATCGGTCGATTGGGAATCAGAGTATTCAGAATATATCATGCAGGGAGTTCATGTGTTTTCTTCTTATGTAAAAGAATGGTATACAGGGAACTTACAAACTATTTTTTTTGAAGGTGATGGCAACCCAGAAATTAAGAAGCAAATTTGCTCGGTTTTGGCTGGGTATGTCTGGGATCAAAAAAATCCTTTTGTAAAAAATCATGATAGACTTATCAAAACAGTCGCACATATTATTAAATTGGAGAGCCGAGACTTGAATTGATCTCAAGCAAGAGTTTATATTTCAAACTACAGCATCGTCGATAGCAATAGCGTTCCAACGACCAACAAGATAATCGACAAAAGACCACCAATAATAACAAAATGCCTAAATCTATAAGTGCCTGTACCGTATATTAATGTATTGGTCTGATACCCCATAGGAGTAAAGAAACTAAAATTTGCCGCAAACATTACTGCAAGAATAAATGGTTTTGGAGGTAAATTCAATCCAGCCGCCAATGTAATCGCTATGGGTGTTATGATTACAGCTGTTGCATTATTACTAATGAAACCGCTCATTAGCATGGTGATACCAAACAGCACGCCTAAAACAATGATGTTGCTGTGTCCCATTAGTAAGTCAAGTAATCGGTCCGAAATCCATATATCTGTGCCCGAATTATGCATCGCAATTCCTAAAGGGATCATTCCTGCCAAGAGAAAAATAATCTGCCAGTTGACTTTTTTGTAGATTTTGGTCAGGTTGATGCAATCTGTCAATAATAACAAGGCAACGCCAGTCAATGTACTTGTAAGAATAGTTAATACTCCACTCGCAGCAAGACCGATCACCATTAGGAGTGCAAAAAAAGATATGGCCCGCTTAAACGGATTGATTTTATAATCTTCTTCGTGATGCATTAAAACGATTGTGTTGTCTAAAGAATACAGATATTTGAATTCGCTTTCGTTTGCTTTTAACAGCAATTTGTCACCAGCCTGCAGATTGGTATTTTTAAGGATTTTAGGAATTCTGAAGCGCATTCCTTTTTTAAATTGTTGACTATTTTGAATTCCCAATGGCTCAGCAACATTACGAAGGAGTGTTTTAACTTCAGAAAATGACTTGTCTATAAATTCAGAACCTGGCAAAATCAATAATTCGATATAGCTGTAACTTTCAACTTTATCACTTTCATTTTTAGGCTTGTAATTAGCTACTGTCTCATTTTTAGATGATAAGCCAAAATCATCTTTTGAAATACTAGCGTAAGCTTTGACATCACTTAATACGACCAATTGGTCATTGGCCTGCAAGGTGGTATGGGGTCCAGGAGCCGTGTTGACAATATCTTCACGAATCAATTTGAGAATTTTGATGTCTGGATTTTTGTAAAATTCCGTATTCGAAACAGTTTTTCCAACCGCTTTTGACTTCTCTTTCACGGTTAATGTGAACATAAACGTGTTATCAATATATGGCTCAACAAGTTCATTGGGATTGGATTTCGGCAACCATCGACTCGCAATGGTCATAAACACAACCCCAACCGCCAATAGAATCACGCCATAAAGGGTGAATTCGAAAAAGGAAAACTGTTCGACACCTAACTTTTTTGAGACAGAATTGACCAATAGATTTGTGGAGGTTCCCATCAATGTACAACTACCACCCAAAATACCCGCAAAAGAAATAGGCATCAAAAGTTTTGAGGTAGAGAAATTGTATTTTTCAGAAAGCTGTGCAATAATTTTTATAAAAATAACCACGACGGCAGTCGTACTGATAAATGCAGAAATGGTGGCTGAAACAACCATAAAGGCAGGAACCATCAGCACCAGTGGCAAAATTTTAAGTCGTTTGATGGATTGCGTCAACGCATCAATGACCCCATTCTCTTCCAATCCAATGGCCAAGATCATGAGCATTAATATGGTAATGGTCGCTGGACTCGAAAACCCGCTAATGGCTTCTTCGGGTGTGGTAAGGCCCAATAAAACAAGCGAAACGATTATTAGGAATGCAATTTTATCAATGGGTAAGAATTCGGTGGCGAAGAGAAGGACTGTCACTCCGATAATTACAAACACTAAAATGATCTCTATGCTCATCGATTTACATCAAATTATTTTATAAAATACTTTATGCAATTTAGGATATTAACTAAACAAAGAATCATATCCGGACAAAAGACTTTAATCGTAAGACCATTCGGATCTTTGTGACTAAGTTAAACAAACAATTCTAATGTGAAAGTATGAAATCTATAATCTAGTAATTGATTTTTTTGAACCATAGTAAAGTTGTGAGCATAAAAGTTACAGGAGAAAAAGAATAGAGTTCGGTGGAATTCTATATTAGTGCTAGCAACTATTTTTAAGAGCGCAACTGTTTTTATAAAACAATAACATAAACACCTCTCACTTTGTTAAAAATGAGAGGTGTTGAACCTGATTTAGTTATCGCTTCTAGTTTGTAGCGCAACTTCCACCTTCTTTTTTTACTCCCAGCTTCTGTAAAATAGTTTCTAACAGGCACCATTTTGTAAAGGCGGATTGAATTAAATTAACGCCAATAAATACTGTAAACCACATCCAATATGGATGGACATAAACAGTAAGGACAACGCTCAACAGCACCATGGTGCCGACAATCACTCTAAAATAGGTATTTAACATTTTAATTAATTTTATGTTTATATAAATTTTTCGATAGGAACAACCACTGCCTTAATGGGATTGTTGGTCTCTAAATTGTTATTGAATTCTTTTATGAGGCTGAACAAGGCAACAATAGGTTCTTCTTCGGTAAATGAGAAAAATAAATGTGATTCATTGCCTGCTTTTTCGCCAGAAAACCAACTAGAAGCCATTAATATTGATGATCCGTTTTTATAACCATCGATATCTGAACTACTAAAACTTTCAATATTGGCTTTTTTGAAGAGCTTCAAAACCTCTTTCTGAAATTCTTCAACTGCTGTTACGATTACTAATTTCATTGTTTTTTTGTGTTAATGTCCGTTCGAGCGCTGTCGAGAATTATTTTTGTTCTCCGTAGCTTTTGGGGTCTCGACTTCGCCCGACCAGACAAATTATTTATAATTTTTTTTCTCTATCATATAATAAACTAACGGTACAACTAATAAAGTCAAGACTGTTGACACGATTGTTCCTCCCATTAAAGAGATAGCTAAACCTTGGAAAATTGGATCAAACAAGATTACAAAGGCACCAATAACCACAGTTCCAGCGGTTAATAGAATGGGTGTTGTACGTATCGCTCCTGCTTCAATTGTCGCTTGTTTCAATGGAATGCCTTCAGCGGTACGCAGGTCTATAAAGTCGATCAGCAACACTGAATTTCTTACCATAATTCCTGATAACGCAATCATTCCTATAAAAGAGGTGGCTGTAAAAAACGCTCCCATTATCCAGTGTCCTAGGATAATTCCGATTAAGGATAAGGGTATCGCTACCATCATCACAATTGGTGCTTTAAAGTTTTGGAACCAACCGACAATCAAAATATATATCAAAATAATTGCACCTAAAAAGGCAATTCCTAAATCTCTGAAGACTTCTAAAGTAATTTGCCATTCTCCATCCCATTTTACAGTATAATCATCTTCAAAATCAGGTTGACCTAAATACATTTCTTTTATTTCATAACCTTTTGGTAATGGTATTTCTTTTAACTTCTCTTCCATTCCTAAAATGGCATACGCAGGACTTTCCAGATCACCAGCCATATCTGCCAGGACATACACCACACGCTTTTGGTTTTTGTGATAAATGCTTTTTGCGGCTGTCGTTTTTTTAATGTCAACCAAATCTGCAATCGGGATCATATTGCCTTGATTTGATGTAACTTTCAATTGCGAAATATCGGTAATCGTCGATTTGTCTTTTTCATCTAAAGCGAGTACCAAGCCAATTTGATGGGACGCGTCCTCATCATACAAGGTTGTTATGGCTCTATTGGACAATGCCATATTCATAGTGTGTGCAATTTGTTGTGGCGGCACACCGTATAACATTGCTTTTTCTTTATTGATCTCGAATTGATATTCGATTTGATCGTCTTCAACCATCCAATCAACGTCAACGACATCTTCTGTATTATTTAAAATTTGCTGAATGTTATCGGCAATTTTCTGTTGTTCGTTGTAATCAGGGCCATAGACTTCGGCTACAATGGTTGACAATACTGGTGGTCCTGGGGGGACTTCCACCAATTTGACATTCGCATTGTATTTTGAAGCAATTTTCTGAATGTCTGGACGCAATAATTTAGCGATATCATGACTTTGAGCACTCCGTTCTTCTTTGTCTAATAAATTTACTTGGATATCTGCCATATTGCTTCCTCCTCGTAAATCGTAATGACGTACCAAACCGTTAAAAGTAATAGGTGCTGAAGTGCCAATATAGTTCTGATAATTTACCACCTCTGGGCGGGTCGATATATATTGAGCAATTTCTTGTGCTACAACTCCTGTGCGTTCAAGCGTAGTTCCTTCAGGCATATCAATGACGACTTGAAATTCGTTTTTATTATCAAAAGGCAACATTTTTACAGCAACCGATTTTGTAAAAAATAATACCATGGTTCCCAACAGCAGCAAGAATGTGCCTCCCAAAAAGAGCCATCGCTTTCTTTTGCTTTCTAACAAAGGACTTTCAAACTTGTTATAGATTCTATAAATAAGTGTCTCTTCTAAAGGTTTTTCAGGTTTTACTTCTGCGCCTTTTTTATCCTTTTCTCTCAAGAAAATATAGCCTAAATAAGGCGTGATGGTTAATGCTACGAATAATGATAAAATCATGGCAATTGATGCACCTATTGGCATTGGTGCCATATAAGGGCCCATTAATCCCGACACAAACGCCATAGGTAATACCGAAGCGATTACAGTAAATGTTGCTAAAATGGTTGGATTCCCGACTTCGTTGATAGCATATAAAGCAGCTTGTTTAAAAGGCAGGCGTTTCATTTTGAAATGCCTATGCATATTTTCTGCAATAATAATGGAGTCATCCACCACAATACCAGTTACAAATACTAAAGCAAAAAGGGTGATTCTATTTAGCGTGTAATCGAGCATGTAGTAACTCAACAATGTCAAAGCAAAAGTAATCGGTACTGATAAAAACACGACCAATCCACCACGCCAACCCATGGCTAGCATCACTACTATAGTTACGGCAATGATAGAACCTATTAGGTGTAATAATAATTCAGATACTTTTTTAGATGCGGTTTCACCATAGTTTCTGGTCACTTCTACATGCACATCATTAGGAATCAGAGTAGTACGCAAATGTTCTACTTTATCGATGATAACATCCGCAATTTTCATGGCATCGGCTCCTTTTCGTTTGGCCACTGAAATGGTGACTGCGGGATATTCCGATTTATAATCAGATGCTTTTTCGCTTCCTTTCCCGAAACCCAAACTCACATAATTTTGAGGCACTTCAGGGCCATCAATAATAGTTGCTATTTGTTTTAAATAAACAGGTTGATTTTGTTGTACACCAACCACCAAGTTTTCAACATCTGTTGCGGATTCTAAAAACTTACCAGTATTTACTAGATACTCTGTGTCATTTTTATCAAAACTCCCTGAGTTCAACTGACTATTATTTGCCTTAATCATTTCGGAAACCGACAAGAAGTCTAAACCGCTGGCGGCTAATTTATCTTTATCTAAAATGACACGTAACTGACGATTTCTACCACCAATTTTATGTGTGATTGCAACATCTTTTACCTTCTTGATTTCAGCCTCCAATTCTTGAGCCATTTGGCTTAACTGGTAATCGTCGTAATTTTCACTCCACAAGGTTAGTCCTAATATGGGCACATCATCAATCGCTCGTGTTTTTACCAACGGAAATGTTACGCCTTCTGGCATTTGGTCCATGTGCTTGTTAATTTCGTTGTATAATTTTACGAACGAGCGCTCAATATCTTCACCCACATAAAATTGCACTATCACCATTCCTTGCTCCTTCATTGATGTAGAATACACATATTCCACACCTTTAATATTAGAAATTAATTGCTCTAGAGGTTTAATGACACGCGATTCCACTTCTGTAGGGCTTGCGCCTGGATAACCGACAAAAATATCTGCCATAGGCACATCAATTTGTGGCTCTTCTTCACGCGGAATCAAGAACGAACTGTAAACGCCAATGACCATAAATACAATCATCAACAGTACGGTTAGCTTTGACTGTATAAAAACTTTTGCTATTTTTCCTGCGATACCTTCTTTCATTGTATTGATATTTTCACACCATTATAAAGCTTCCCATCAGCAGAAACTATATAGGTTTCGTCTGCAGATAAACCAGAGAGCACTTCTACTTGGTTTCCAAAAGTTCTGCCCAAACGCAACCAACGTAATAACGCTGTGTTATTTTGACTTACTGTGTAAACTCCAGACAACTGGCCATTAGTTACAACAGCTTCTTTTGGAATCAAAACCATTTCAGTACTTGCTTTTCTCTCAACCGGAAATTGGACAGACACGAACATACCTGATAAAATTTCGGCATCCGTTTTGTTCAAAGCAACTTTTACTAAATATTGGCCTCCCGTATTTTTAGCTGAAGAACTGACTTCAGAGACTTTGCCCTCAATACTCTCATTAATTGACTTCACTATGACATCAACTTGAGACCCATTTTTTATTTGTGATATTTCGGTTTCAGGAACCATAGCTATGACCTCAAAATTTCCAGGAGACTCCATAGACACTAAAGGTTGCCCGGGATTTGCCATATCGCCTTCATCCGCAGCTACTGCGGTTATCATACCACTAAATGGTGCCATTATATTAGTATAGGCATATTGTGCATTGACCTCGTTCTTCATTTGTTTTGCAGACTCTAATCTGGCTTTTGCCATTTCATAACGCGCTGTCATATCATCGAGTTCTTTTTGCGAGGCGCTGTTGTCAGCAAACAAATTTTTAAAGCGGTTATAATCTTTCTGGGCATTATTAAAAGCTGCTGTAGCTTCTGTGATGCCCGCATTAGCTTGTGCACTTTTAGCTTGTAAATCGGTGTTGTTTATAGACACCAATAATTGACCTTTATTCACTTTGTCGCCCACATTGACTGTTACTTTATCGACAAATCCCATCATCCTGGTGCTCAATTCGGCACTGTTAACAGATTGAATTTTGCCGCTAACAGATAAAAAAGGACTGTTATTAGATTCAGAGACTTTATTGACATTTACTTTGATTACAGGCGAATTGTCCGCCACAGATTGTTTGGTGTCATTACCACAGCTAGTAATTATAGAAGCAATTGCAATGATGATTATGTAAGTATATTTCTTCATTTCGTAAATTATTCTTTAGTTAAAAATTGTATATACGCTTGTGCATAGTTGTATTCAAAAATGGTTTGATAATGTTCTAGTTGCTTTTCTGCATATTGGGTTTCTGCGATTAGCAAATCGGATGTTTTTTCCAGTCCTTCATTAAATCTATTGGCTCTAATCCTTAAGGACTCTTCAGATTGGTCCATGGCCAAGGTTGTTAAATTCAATTTATTTTTGGCATCGAGAAGCATTCGTTTAGCCTTGTTCAATTCTAAATTGCTTTGCGAAACATACTGCTCGTATTGCAGTTTTGATTTTTCAAATTCCGCTTTACTTTTTTGGGCTTTTCCAAAACGCTTAGAACCTTGAAAGAGATCCCAACTCAATTGTGCTCCAAATAAATACCCGTTGGCATCCCCTTGAAAAATTTGGTCATCATATAATTCATAACTGCCAAAAGCATTTAACCGAGGAAGAAAAGCCATCTTATCTGCTTTGTTCATAGCCTCATAAGCGTTTGATGCTAATTTCAAGGCTTTGATATCTGCACGATTATCAGAAACACTAATTTTATTTTCATCATTAAGAGTATTTATCAATAGGCTGTCACTTGGGAGATATACCACATAGGCTTCATCATTCATCAAAAAAGACAAATAGTTAGAAGCGTTTTGTACGTTACTTTTAGCAGTTTGCAATTGATTTAGCACCTCGGTAACTCGTACTTCAACATTCAATACATCTGCACGTTGTAAATAGCCTTGCTTGAAGCGATTTTCCGCTAATTTCTTGTTAGCAAAAGCAGCTTCTAAAGCTTTTTCTAATACGTTAACCGCCTTATAAGCTAATTGTAATTGCATATATGCTTTTTCAACTTCAAAGGTTAAATAATCCTGTGTTCGTTCTGTTTTTAAAGACATCGCTTCCATTTTAGACTTAGCAGCTTTACGTTGATAAATCCCGTCTAAATTGATTAATGGTTGCTGAATCTCAAACTTCGTAGCGTAATTTTCAATTTGTGAAGGATTGTTGAGCAACGCTGGATTAAAATCATTTTGCGTCAAAATCTCCTGATTTAATTTAGAACCAAATGCCATCAAGGGGTTGGTTGTTGCAAGCCCTGTGTGGCTTGCGGTGATATTTGGCAAAAGGACCGCGTTGGTTTGTCTATAATCAGCCCTAGCTTCTATGAACTCTTGTTCAGATATTTTAATGGAATTGTTCTGCTCGGAAACTTTGCCCAATACTTCAGACATTGAAATGGGTACTATTTCTTGCGCCTGAAGCATTGATATAAAGCCAAAAAAACCAATTATTATAATTATTATGTTGTTTTTCATACTTGTAAACATTTATACTGCAAAAGTAACTTCCGCATAAACTTTACACAGTAACTTATGTTACATACAAAAAAAACACCCTAGTGGGAGTGTGTTATACTATTGAGCGGTCCAGACACGGACAGTTGGTTATAATAATTTTAATGACGAGATTAAAAGGCATTCATATCGGACCAAATCTTTGGGACCGATGTTCTTTGGGTTATGCCCTCATCTGTCAGAAGTCATTTAATCTTGAAATTTTTTTACTTTTTCACCTAAATCAAAAACGTTCACCTTATCAACCATGCTTGCTACAATGCTGCTACCTGTTGCGCTTCTATAGCCACCTTCGCAATGCACTACAATGGGTTTATCAGTTGGGATATCATCTTTAGAATTTCTCAACTCATTAAGTGGAATAGGAATCGCACTCTCGAAAAACTTACCTTCAGACACTTCACTCTTATTTCTTATGTCTATAATGGTATAGGCCTCTTTATTCTTGTTGAAACTTTCAAAATCAAATGTATCGGATTTTTCGAGTGACTTTTTAGTAAGGGTAATAACAGCCTTTACTTGGCCCTCGTATCCTATTTTAGCAATACGCTCAAGGACGTCCTCTCGATCATCAACAGAATTAATGACGACATAAAAATTTTCTTCCGGTTTGACAATGGTTCCAAGCCAAGTTTCAATTTTGTCGTCTTCACTACGCGCCATAATATTAATGCTGTTTGGGAGATGATTCATTTTAAAATCGGCTTCATCTCTGACGTCTATGACCAGACTATTTTGAGGTAGTTCTTTAACGCCGATCATTAGTGGGATGTTACCAATACTTTCACCAAAATTGCGCGCACCATGTTTATTAATATCAACATCATAACCAAAATAAGAAGGAATAAAAGGCGGATCTTTCAATATAAAGTCCACAAATTCTTCTTCGGTTTGTTCTTTGAAGGCCCAATTACCAGTGCGTTCATTACCCAAGGTGCTCGAAGCATCTGAACTCATGTTTTTACCGCACAACGATCCTGCTCCATGCGCTGGATACACCAAGGTTTCATCGGGTAAATGATCAAATTTATTTTGAATTGTATGATACATGCTTTTGGCCAACTTTTCTCTTGTAGCCTTCATGTTACCTGATTTTTCACGTAAGTCGGGCCTTCCAACATCTCCAATAAACAAGGTGTCACCAGAAAACATGACATACTTATCTTTATCATCTTTGGCAATAATGGTAATTCCGTCGGGAGAATGTCCGGGAGTATTCATTGCAGAAAACGTTACTTTCCCCAGTTTAAAAATATCTCCATCGTCAAAGGTTTGATGTGGATAATCGGCATCAACTAATTTACTTGCATATATGGTTGCACCCGTTTCCTTATGTATTTGTAAATGACTACTTATAAAGTCGGCGTGAGGATGTGTTTCAAATACAGCCACAATTTTGGCGTTATTTTCTTCAGCATATCTATAATATGGCATAGGGTTTCTCGCCGGATCCACTAATGCCATTTTGCCTTCACTTATGATGGTATAAGAGTAATGAGCGAGGGGTTTATCTTGAAATTGTTTAATTATCATAATTACAGGTATTTAATTTACTAAAATCTATTGTAAACGGGTTTTGAATTGTTAAAAATCAAAACAATTTTACATTATTGGTCTGGTGAAACAAGTTACAAACATAATTTCATTTGTGTTGATTGAGCCTCCATGGTCTCAAAATTCTTTCATTTTTCAAGCTTTAAATAATTTTGGAAAAAATCTGCCTGTTTGCTTTTTATAGGTTTTATAGTTGCTGAATCGCTCCATCAATTTTTTTTCTTCATAAGTTGATTTAATTATAAAAACGATCAAGAGCAGGATTGTGATTGCCATCTTATAAAGTGATGCACTATATAAGGCATATCCGGTAAAAATCAAAAGAACACCAGTGTAAATAGGATGTCTTTCGTATTTATATAAGCCATTTTGAATGAGTTGAGAATTTGCTTTTGGGGTGGGAAAAGGAGATAGGTTTTTGTTTAATTGTAAAATAGATAAGATCAGAATTAGTACACCGAAAATGCCAATCACTAAACCAAAAGCTCGAAATGTGAATGGTATTACAATATCAAAAATTGCAAAATCAAGCAAATAGGCTATGAATATAATCCCCTGTAAAGCAACAAGAATATAATCTTTAGCGCGTAGTTTCATCGTGTTACATAAAAGTAGGAACATCTAAATTTACCAAAAAGCGTAGCGGCATTAAAATCATTTGGGGTTAAATAATCTAAAATAAATAGATTTCATTGCTTTTTCTGGGCCATAAAAAACAATTCCTTTGTGGTTCTCGTGTGATGGGAATTGTGGGCATTTTCCATTACCAAGATATCAAAATAAGGACTGAAATAATCAAGATATTCTGTTTTGGATCCTCCAAATGGAGGTTCGTTGGTATTTAAAGGTGCGTCAAAAAGTAAACCAACAATTTTTCCGTTACGATTTAGTAATTCAAAAGCTTTTACAGTGTATGCTGGTCTTAAATTTGGATCTATAGCACAAAAGAAAGTTTGTTCTATTATTAAGTCAAAAGACTTTTCTAAATAGAAAAAATTGTTTTGAATTAAATGTGCTGAAGGGAATGACGGCACACGAAGCTTGACGTTATACAATGCGGTTTTAGAAAGATCTATGACGTACACATTTTTAAACCCACGATGGTGTAAATATTCTGCTTCATAAGAATTTCCCCCTCCAGGAATCAAAATCTTCAAATTTTTATCGGTCAATTGATCAAAATAGGCCTTTAGAGGCGGTGAGATTTCGCCCAAATCCCAACCGATGTCTTTAGTTTTATAGCGATTGTCCCAAAAGTCTTCAGATAAACTCACTAATTATTAGTCTTAATGATGTTTATAATTTCTTCTTTTTGAAGTACGCCAGATTGTCTCCATACTTGCTTACCGTTTTTAAACAAAATCATTGTAGGCACACCTCTTACTTGATATTTAGCGGCTAATGGTTGATTTTTATCCACATCAATTTTGATGATTGACAGAGAATCACCTAAAGAATCTTTGACATCCTTGAGAATTGGTCCCATTAGCTTACAAGGCCCACACCATTCGGCAAAAAAATCAATCAGAACAGGCTTTTCTTGGTTTATTAATTTTGAAAAATTACTCATTATTGTTTATCTTTTTTCATTTCTTTAAAATGATCTTCAAACCATTCAGGTTCTTCAATATCATAATCATACATATAATCAGTTATTTGTGTAATAACCTCTTTTGAGAAAGGTTGTTTAGGCATGACTCCAAAACGTCTGACCGCACCAAACATTTTTGCTTCTTCTACCTTTGGATTTTCAATCCACAATAAGATAGAATTTGTAAACTCCTCTTTGGTTGTGCCCAGATAAATATAGTGTTTTTTTACAGCTATCATGGGTGGTGCCAATCGATTGTCATGACTTGCCGTTGGACTATGGCAGACATAACAGTGCGTTTCCATTAATTTTTTCCCTGGATGCTCATCACTTTTATTGATTTCATTACTTGCAACATATTCTGTTATTTGTTGGCTATTCTCTTTACAGCTTAAAAATAATAAAAATAAAATCAGAGAAATGGTTATTGTGTTTTTCATATTGTATTCATTTTTCCTAGAGCACAATTTATATAAGATCTTCCTTTATACAATAATCTATTTGCTTCATCAATTGATGGGTATCCGATTTCCTTGAGTTTTAATTGCACTGCATGTAAAGCTTCTTCCTGATTATAATCAAAATACACTTTGCTGTCTTCAATGTCAATTTCTACATTAGTAATATTTTCAATTTCGGTCAGTTTTTTGGTGATTGAATTCACACAATCATTACATTTTAAATTTTGAATAATAATAAAGGCTCTCATATGATGTTAATTTGACCAGTTTAAATAACCTCCTTCTAAATCATAAATTTGTTTAAAACCCAAATCCATTAGTTTATTTCCTGCCAGCCTACTTCGATTGCCACTTTTACAGTAAAGATATACCGGTTGTTCCTTTTCCAGTTTGCTAAATTCTACGTTAAACGTTTTTGAATAAAAATCAATGTTTTTTGCCCCTTCAATATGTCCGGAATTGAATTCTTGAGGAGTCCTGACATCAATTAATTGTATCTTTTTCTGTTGGATGGAATCATTAAAAGTTTGCACGTCCAATACTTTAAACTGTGTGTTTTGTTGAGCATTCGCTAAAAAAAGAGAACCTATTAATGCCATAGTGCTTAAAAGTTTTTTCATGTTATTTTTAAATAAATCGCTGCTTTTGGTTTGTGTAAAGTTAGATACTTTGTTATATTGGTACAGTAACAAAAGTTACAAAATGAGATGATGTCAATAGATTATAGAAGGTGTAAAAAGTTTAAAAAACAGAAAATTATAAGCGTGATATCTACTCGAGTTAATAATATTCGAATTAAGGGCCATTTCTAAAGAAACCAAAAGAAAAGTTGTTGCGTATATAGAGTGTTGAATACTAAATAATAAAAAGTTAAGTTTTAGTTATATAGACACTAGGTTGCATCTATAAATACTAAAAAATACAGAATTCATATCACCTTTACTGTTATAAAAAACATATATTTGAAGGATTAAAAATCATTAAAAATGCTCGAAAAAAGATGTATTTCATCGATGTTTTTTGCATTTGGTAGATGTTTTTTTCAAGTTTTATTTTGCTGCCTCGCTTTTTTTTATACATTTACAGCATAATTTTCATAATGGGATTACAATACAAGAAATTTTTAGCCTCAATCTTATTTGTACTAATAAGTGTTGTGTGCATTGCGCAGGAAGGTCAACCACCGCCGCCAACACCGCCGCCGCCGCCAGGGTTTCCAATTGATGATGCCCTTCCATTGCTTTTTATTTTAGCTCTATTCCTCGGTATTTATAGAAAATTAAAGCTTAATAAGAGATAATACTCTTTTTAGTTTTGAAGTGTAAGAAGTTTCTGAACATATTTTCCTAACACATCGAATTCAAGATTTACAACACTGCCGATTTCCAAAAATTTAAAATTGGTGTGTTCATATGTAAACGGGATAATTGCTACGCTAAAATGATTAGCACCCGAATTCACGACTGTTAGGCTCACGCCATTAACGGTAATTGACCCTTTTTCGATTGTTATATTATTCAAAGACGGATCATATTCAAATGTATACTCCCAACTACCATTTTGTGATTGAATGGAGGTACATCTTGCAGTCTGATCAACATGGCCTTGCACAATGTGACCATCCAATCGATCGCCCAGTTTCATGGCGCGTTCTAGATTGATGGAATCATTTACATTTAAACTTCCAATGTTTGACTTTTTCAATGTTTCCTTTATGGCAGTTACGGTATATTCATCATCTTTAATTGAAACAATGGTAAGGCAAACTCCATTATGGGACACACTTTGGTCAATTTGTAATTCGGAAGTAAAAACACTTTTTAAACTAATGTGAAGATTTTCTTGCTCCTTTTTTAAATTGGTCACAACCCCTAAATCTTCAATGATACCTGTAAACATAATGTCGAATAAATGGTTAAATTTGCATTGATAATGATCGCGTTATCTTGCGTGATACAAAGATAATATATTAATGAAGAAAGGAGAACTTATAAAAGTAGGTATTTCGGTGGGTGATTTAAACGGTATTGGTGCAGAGGTCATCCTTAAAACGTTTGAAGATTCACGGATGCTCGAATTTTGTACACCAGTAATTTTTGCATCAATTAAAACAATGTCCTTCTTCAAAAAGCACCTTGATAGTCCAATTAATTTTCATGGTATCAATGATATCAGTCAAATAGTCGAAGGCAAAGTGAACGTTCTTAATGTTTGGAAAGAAAACGTCAACATAGAATTTGGCAAAGAGGATAATGAAATTGGACTTTTTGCCGTTAAATCATTAGAAAAAGCTACTGAAGCATTAAAAAACGACACCATAGATGTATTGGTAACAGCACCTATCAACAAGTTGACAATTCAATCTGATGATTTTAAATTTCCCGGTCACACCAATTATTTGGCAAAGGAGCTCGGTGGTACAAGTTTAATGTTCATGGTGACCGAAGAGTTAAAAGTCGGACTTTTAACCGATCATGTTCCAGTGAAGGATGTTTCGAAGCATATCACATCAAAATTGATTACCGAAAAAGTTGAGACTGTTTATAATTCATTAGTTCAGGACTTTCGAATTAATAAACCACGCATAGCAATTTTAGGAATCAACCCTCATGCCGGAGACAATGGCGTCATTGGTGAAGAAGACGATACTGTTGTGAAGCCTACGCTCGAAAAAATTAGAGAAAAAGGCAAGTTAGTTTACGGGCCATATTCGGCTGACAGCTTTTTTGGATCAAAAAATTATAAAAATTTCGATGCTGTGATTGCGTCCTATCATGACCAAGGATTAATCCCATTTAAGACAATTACTTTTGGTGACGGGGTTAATTATACGGCTGGTTTATCAAAGGTCAGAACCTCTCCAGATCATGGAACAGCCTTTGAAATTGCTGGCAAGGGAAAAGCTGATGAGGGCTCATTTAAAGAAGCCGTTTTTATGGCGATCAAAATTTTCAAAAATCGAAAAGAATATCGAAAACTGTCAAAAAACCCACTAAAAACGTCCTCGCAAAAGATATAAACATTTTTTTGTTCATATCACTTTTGCATAAATAAAATATTTGTATATTTGCGGGCTCAAAATGAATGTGACAATGAAGCCCTTAAAAGAATATACCATACAATTTGTAGGTTTAAAATTAGGAAAGCATCATTTTGAATATCAGATTGATAACAAGTTCTTTGAACATTTTGAGTATGATGAGTTTAATGATGTAGATATCAGCGTTGATTTGCTTTTTGAAAAGAAATCAACTCTTTTGGAATTGCATTTTATGGTCAAGGGCAATGTAAATGTTAATTGCGACACTACCAATGAGCCTTATGATCAGAAAGTGAGAGGCACATTTGACCTTGTTGTTAAATTCGGAGAGGAATATAATGATGAAAATGAAGATATTTTAATCATTTCTCATGGCGACTACGAAATTAATGTGGCACAGTATATATATGAGTTAATTATATTGTCGATGCCTACAAAACGAGTTCATCCCGGCATTGCTGATGGCACTTTGCAATCAGACATACTTGAAAAATTAGAAGAATTAAGTCCAAAAGGGCTGGAAGAAAAAGAAAAAACAGAGGAAATTGATCCTCGTTGGAATACATTAAAAAAACTATTAACGGATAAATAAAATATACAATGGCACATCCTAAAAGAAAGATTTCTAAAACCAGAAGAGATAAAAGAAGAACACATTATAAAGCAACTGTCCCTACAATTGCTACGTGTCCTACTACTGGAGAAGCACACTTATTCCACAGAGCTCATTGGCACGAAGGAAAGCTTTATTACAGAGGCCAAGTGCTTATCGATAATTCTGAGAAGGAAGAAAATCTGGCATAACTATTATGCATGCATATAATTAAACGCTCAAACTTGGGCGTTTTTTTATGATTAATTTTTCAAAGTCTTAAAAACAACCTATTTTGCATCATATTCGACCGATTATTTAGTAAATTCAACAATTATTTACTTTTTTTGGCCTTTTTTGGTCAATTTAAGGTCATTGTAAATTACAAAAATGAGTAAAATCACTGCCGCCATTACTGCTATCGGAGGATATGTTCCAGATTATGTATTAACTAATCAAATTTTGGAAACTTTAGTAGAGACTAATGACGAATGGATTACCTCTAGAACAGGAATTAAGGAAAGAAGAATACTTAAGGAAGATGGCAAAGGAACTTCTTATTTAGCCATTAAGGCAGCCCAAAATTTAATAGACAAATCAGGAATTGATCCAAAAGAGATCGACCTGGTTATTGTTGCCACTGCAACTCCAGACATGAAGGCTGCCGCTACGGCCGCTTATACAGCTACCCAAATTGGTGCTATAAATGCATTTTCTTTCGATTTGGAAGCCGCATGTTCCAGTTTCCTTTATGGCATGTCTGTAGCTTCGAGCTATATTGTTTCTGGGAAATATAAAAAAATATTGCTGATTGGAGCAGACAAGAATTCCTCTATGATCAATTATAAGGATAGAGCCACCTGTATTATTTTTGGGGATGGAGCAGGCGCTGCCTTGTTTGAGCCAAATGAGGAAGGATATGGACTGAAGGATGAATTATTGAAAAGTGATGGTTCTGGACGGGATTTCCTGCAAGCTACTTATGGAGGGTCGTCTTACCCTTCAACTCCAGAAGCTGTTGCTGAAGGCAAACATTATATATTTCAAGAAGGGAAAACCGTATTCAAAAACGCAGTTTTTAATATGGCAGATGTCACCATCAAAATACTGGAACGAAATAATCTTAAAAATGAAGATATCGATTGGTTAGTAGCACATCAGGCTAACAAACGAATTGTCGAGGCAACGGCCAATAGAATCGAATTAAACGAAGAAAAGGTAATGATGAACATCCATAAATATGGAAATACAACATCGGCAACTTTACCATTACTACTACACGATTATGAATCCCAACTCAAAAAAGGTGACAAATTAGTGTTTGCAGCTTTTGGAGGGGGCTTTACATGGGGCTCTATTTATTTAACATGGGCTTATAATTAAAAACTAATCAACTAAAGATAACTATCAAAATTTAACAATTATGGATATAAAAGAGATTCAAAACTTAATCAAGTTTGTAGCCAAGTCAGGAGCAAGTGAGGTTAAACTCGAGATGGACGACATCAAAATCACTATAAAAACTGGTGGTGATGATAGAGGGGAACCAATGACGTATGTTCAACAGGTCCCAATGAGTACACCACATATGTCTCAACCAGCACAGGCACCGGAGGCCACTGCACCGGTAGCCACTGCACATACTGTTGCAGCTGATGAAAACGCAAAATATGTAACGATCAAATCTCCAATTATTGGTACATTCTATCGCAAACCGTCACCAGACAAACCTGTTTTTGTTGAAGTTGGCAAAACGATCAAAGAAGGTGATGTTCTATGTGTTATTGAAGCAATGAAGCTATTTAACGAAATTGAATCTGAAATTTCTGGAAAAATTGTCAAGATTTTAGTGGACGATTCATCACCAGTTGAGTACGATCAACCATTATTTTTAGTAGATCCATCCTAATCAATTTTAAAATTCCAAAAACAAATCCCAATTTGTTGGAATTTGGAATTTGAGATTTTAAATTTATAAAGGTATGTTTAAAAAAGTATTAATAGCTAATAGAGGAGAGATTGCACTACGTGTCATCAGAACCTGTAAGGAAATGGGCATTAAAACCGTCGCTGTATATTCTACAGCCGATGCCGAAAGTTTGCATGTTAAGTTTGCTGACGAAGCAGTTTGTATTGGTCCGCCAGCAAGTAAGGATTCTTATTTAAAAATGTCGAATATCATTTCAGCTGCCGAAATAACAAATGCTGATGCCATCCACCCAGGATATGGATTCTTATCTGAAAACGCAAAATTCTCGAAAATTTGCGAAGAACACGGTATTAAGTTTATTGGTGCATCTCCAGAAATGATTGCTAAAATGGGAGACAAGGCTACCGCAAAAGCGACCATGAAGGAGGCTGGAGTACCTTGTGTGCCCGGGAGTGATGGAATTATTGCGTCATTTGAAGACTGCGAAAAGATAGCTAAAGAAACAGGATATCCTGTAATGTTAAAAGCCACCGCAGGTGGCGGCGGAAAAGGAATGCGTGCCGTTTGGAAAGCCGAAAATCTTAAAAATGCGTGGGATTCTGCACGTCAAGAATCAAAAGCAGCGTTTGGAAATGATGACATGTATATGGAAAAACTTATTGAAGAACCAAGACATATCGAGATTCAGATTGTTGGTGACTCTACAGGTCGTGCCTGTCATTTATCAGAACGTGATTGTTCAGTGCAACGACGTCATCAAAAATTGACTGAAGAAACACCATCGCCATTTATGACGGATGAACTTCGTGAAAAAATGGGACTGTCAGCGGTCAAAGCTGCAGAATACATCAAATACGAAGGCGCTGGAACCATCGAGTTTTTAGTAGACAAACACAGAAACTTCTTCTTTATGGAGATGAATACACGTATTCAAGTGGAACATCCCATTACAGAACAAGTCATTGACTTCGATTTGATCAGAGAGCAGATTTTAGTTGCTGCAGGGGTGCCAATTTCTGGTAAAAACTATACTCCAAAATTACATTCTATCGAGTGCCGTATCAATGCAGAAGATCCTTATAATGATTTCAGGCCATCTCCGGGTAAAATTACAACGCTGCATGCACCAGGCGGTCATGGTGTGCGTCTCGATACGCACGTGTATTCAGGCTACACGATTCCACCTAACTATGATTCCATGATTGCGAAGCTTATTACTACAGCTCAGACGCGAGAAGAAGCAATCAATAAAATGAAACGTGCTTTAGACGAATTCGTTATTGAAGGCATTAAAACCACTATTCCATTCCACAGACAATTAATGGACCATCCAGATTATTTGGCAGGAAATTATACCACTAAATTCATGGAAGGCTTTAAAATGGAAGCGCCAGAAGAAGAATAAAAACTTTTGAAATTAAGTACCACATCCCACATCATTGTGGGATTTTTTTTTTGGGCGTTCCCTCACAAAAAAGCGAGGTCGGGCTGTTCGCTATATCTTTTATTTGAAAAAAATAAAAGGATGCCGCTACCATCCCTAACGCGAAAACACTAATTTTACTAACAAATAATAATAATAGACCCATAAACAATGAACCTTTCGTATTGGGAAATTAAATCCTATTTGACCAATGTTGATTTTACCATCATTGGCAGTGGTATTGTTGGTCTTAATTGTGCGTTGCAACTGAAGCAGCAATACCCCAAAGCCACTATTTTAGTGTTGGAACGTGGCATGCTACCACAAGGTGCAAGCACTAAAAATGCAGGTTTCGCTTGTTTTGGAAGTTTGAGTGAAATCATTGACGATTTGCATTCACATACTGAAGAGGAAGTTTACAATCTCGTAAAAAAACGTTTTGATGGTCTATTGTTGTTAAGGCAAATCCTTTCAGATAAAGCAATTGAATATCAGCAATTAGGAGGATACGAACTGTATTCTGATTCTGAAGATGACTTTTATGACGCATGCCTCCAAAAGAAAGATTTTATTAATTCTCTTTTATTTCCATTATTTAAAGATGAGGTATTCACTTTAAAAAACAATTCATTCCATTTTAGAAACGTTCAGAATAAATTTAGTTTTAACAAATTTGAAGGCCAAATTGATACTGGAAAAATGATGTTGGCTCTCACCGATTCAGTATTGCAAAAAGGCATCAATATCCTAAATTCTGTAACGGTTGAAAGTTTTGAAGAAACGAACAGTGCTGTTCATGTAAAAACAAATCATTTTGAATTCAAAACCAAAAAGTTATTGATCGCTACCAATGGTTTTGCCAAGGATTTGATACCTGAAGAAGTAAAACCGGCGAGAGCTCAAGTTCTGATTACAAAACCCATAGAGAATCTTCATATAAAAGGAACATTTCATTTAGATAAAGGTTACTACTATTTTCGTAATATTGACAACCGAATTTTGCTCGGAGGAGGCCGCAATCTCGATTTTGAAGGAGAAGAAACAACTGAATTGGTACAGACCAAATTAATTCAAAACAAATTGGAAGAACTATTGAAAGGCACCATTTTACCTAAAACACCCTTTGAAATCGATTATCGATGGAGTGGGATCATGGGTGTTGGTACCCAAAAAAAACCAATTGTAAAGCAGCTTTCAAATAATGTCTACTGTGGTGTAAGACTTGGCGGAATGGGCATTGCTATTGGAAGTATTGTAGGTAAAGAATTGGCACAACTAATCAATTAATATGATAAAAAGAATACTTAAGTTTTTATTAAAGGCCTTTCTTTGGTTTTTAGCAATACCGATAATTGTAGTAGTCATTTTTAAATGGGTTCCAGTACCGGCAACCCCATTAATGGTCATTCGTAGCTATGAACAATGGCAAGATGACAAACCGGTTGTTTGGAAACATGATTGGGTGTCCATCGATGAAATCTCGAATTATTTAGAACTGGCAGTCGTCTGTACCGAAGACCAAAACTTCTTGAAGCACAACGGTTTTGATATGGTGGCTATTGAAAAGGCCATAAAGCATAATGAAAAATCGAAACGAACACGAGGCGCAAGTACCATCAGCCAGCAAACCGCAAAAAATGTCTTCTTATGGCCAGGCCGAAGTTGGATTCGTAAAGGTTTAGAAACCTATGTGACGTTTTTAATTGAGCTGATTTGGTCCAAAGAACGAATCATGGAAGTCTATTTGAACAGTATCGAAATGGGTAATGGCATTTATGGTGCGGAGGCAGCATCCCAATATTGGTTCAAAAAACCGGCCATTAAACTCAACAAAAATGAAGCAGCAGCACTTGCCGTCATTCTCCCAAATCCAAGAAAATATAGAGCCAATCCTGCAACAGCCTATATTGCCAGAAGAAAGGCATGGACCGTCAGACAAATGGGCTTTCACGGAGGAAAATTAAATTATGACAAACCCAAATAAAAATAGTTTGGAAATCAAAAAACAGTTGAACGAATTGTGTCATGATTTTGTAGAAGAGCGCTTTTTAAGTATCCGAAATCAGATAAAAGAAATTCAAGAGTCACTGACTTCTGAAACCAAAAGCAGTGCTGGAGACAAACATGAAACAGGGAGAGCGATGTTGCAATTGGAGCGTGAAAAAGCCGGTCATCAATTAGCTGAAATTGAAAAACTAAAAGAAAGCATGTCAAAAATTGATGTGACGAAGAATTCAAAAACCGTTGGTTTGGGAAGTGTTGTTTTTACATATCAAGCCAACTATTTCCTTGCGATTAGCGCTGGAAAAGTAGAGGTTGAGGCTCAATCTTTTTTTGCTATTTCACCTAATACACCTATTGGATTGTTGTTGATGGGTAAATCTTTGGGTGATGAGGTGGTTTTTAGGGATCAAAAAATCAAAATATTGAATGTAATATAATCTGTAGCGTTAAGATTACTATTTTCGATTAAAACACTTTATCTTTAGTAAAATTAATTGCTAAAAATCTCTTGGAGCCTTCAAAAGCTATTTACGATGTGGTCATTATTGGTGGTGGATTAGCTGGTTTGTCAGCTGCTATCCATCTACGTAAACATGAGTTTGAAGTAATGCTTATCGAGAAAAATGAGTATCCCAAACATAAAGTGTGTGGTGAATATATTTCTAATGAGGTTTTGCCTTATCTTGACTTTTTAGGCGTCGATGTGTTCCATTTAGGCGCAAAAAACATCACAAAATTTGAATTGTCTTCCTCAAAAAACACCTTAGTAAAGTCAATTTTACCGATGGGAGGCTTTGGTATAAGTCGTTACACCTTGGATAATTCACTATTTAAAAAAGCAAAAGAACTTGGTGTCGTGGTGGTACAGGATGTTGTTACCAATGTTGAGTTTTCTAACGATTCATTTGAAATTGAAACCAAATTAAATCAAAGAGCGAATTCTAAAATTGTCATTGGCGCTTATGGAAAGCGGTCTTCGCTCGATGTTAAACTTAACAGAAATTTTATCAAGAATAAATCTCCGTATTTAGCGGTCAAGACCCATGTCAAAGGGCAGTTTCCAGAAGACCTTGTGGCTTTGCATAATTTTGAAGGCGGATATTGTGGTGTTTCAAAAGTTGAAGATGACCGCATCAATCTCTGTTATATTACGGATCTTGAAGCCTTCAAAAACTTCAAGGATCTTGAAGAGTTTCAGCAAAAGGTAATATTTAAAAATTTGTTTCTGAAATCCATTTTTGAAAGCACTAACCCTGTTTTTGAAACACCTTTAACAATTAGTCAAATCTCATTTGACAGCAAATCACCAATCGAAAAACATATTCTCATGTGCGGAGATTCTGCTGGAATGATTCATCCATTATGTGGAAACGGTATGAGCATGGCCATACGAAGTGCTCAAATAGCATCTGACCTGATTATTGACTACCTTCACATGAAAATTGCATCTCGAGAACTTTTGGAAAAAAGCTATAAAACAGCTTGGAATAACGCTTTCAGTAGTCGATTGAAAATAGGGCATGTGGTAGCAAGTGTGTTCAGAAATAACCGCCTGGCTGATATGTCTATTGGAATTCTCAAAACAATACCTTCTCTGATTCCTGCAATTATAAAACGAACGCATGGGAGGCCAATGCTAGTTAAATGAGTTTAATCGTAAACACAAAATATAGAACAGACAAAAAAGAAATCATGGACGATTTCTCCATAGATGGTGTTCTCTTGCAAGACACTTTAGATAAATTGGCAACAATCAATACCTTGTTAGGTGGAAATGGAGTCACCATTAATGGTTTAAAAATGTTATTGAAAGACCAGCCAAAAGATAAAACAATAACGATAATCGATTTGGGCTGTGGTGGTGGTGACATTTTAAGAGCTATTGCAGCTTACGGTCTTAAAGAAGGATATCATTTTGAGTTGATTGGGATTGATGCCAACAATCACGCAACGAATTATGCAGAAAAATTGTCATCACAATATGATAACGTTCGATTTGTTCATTGTGATGTCTTTTCAGAAGAATTTAAAGAACTACAGTACGATATTGTTATCACAACCCTATTCCTGCATCATTTTAAGGAAGACCAGATGTTGGGATTAATTAACCAGTTGTTGAAAACAGCTACTATTGGAATGGTCGTCAACGATTTACATCGGCATCGACTGGCGTATTATTTATTTAAGTTAATAACGATTCCAGTAAAAAACAAAATGATTACCGAAGATGGATTGACCTCGGTTTTGAGAGGTTTTAAAAGAAATGAATTAGAAGGGTTGTCTAAACGATTAAATGCTAAATATCAACTAAAATGGAAATGGGCCTTTAGATACCAATGGATTTTAAAAAAATAATATGGGTGTAAAAATAACAGCAGTTGCTAAACAATTACCGCAATATACGAGAGAAACCAAGGACATCATTCCATATTTGAATGTTTGGTTATCTGGACAGGAGGAACGCTTCCGCCGAAAAGTTGTTAAGATTTTTGAAGGAGCTGGTGTAGATAGACGCTACTCCATCATGGATGCCGAAGAGGTGTTCCTAAATACCTCATTTGAAGAAAAGAATGATATTTATTCACGTGAAGTCATAAAATTAGGAGAACAGGCCTTATTAAAATCTCTTGAAAAGGCAAATCTAGAACCTACAGATATTGACTATATTATTTCGGTTAGTTGTACTGGTATTATGATTCCATCGCTGGATGCCTACCTTATCAACCGATTAAAAATGCGGCAGGATATTGTACGTTTGCCAGTTACCGAAATGGGTTGTGCGGCTGGTGTTTCGGGCATAATCTATGCAAAGAATTTTTTAAAGGCAAACCCAAATAAGCGAGCTGCTGTTATCGCTGTGGAATCTCCAACGGCAACCTTTCAACTCGACGATTACTCCATGGCAAATATTGTGAGTGCCGCTATTTTTGGTGATGGCGCTGCCAGTGTGATTTTATCTTCCTATAAAGATGATGAAGGTCCGGAAATCCTGGATGAAGCCATGTACCATTTTTATGACGCCGAAACAATGATGGGCTTTAAACTGGTCAATACAGGATTGCAAATGATTTTAGACAAGGCTGTACCCGAGACGATTTCCAGTCATTTTCCAGCTATTGTGCATCCCTTTTTAGAACGGAACCAAATGACCATCGATGAGGTTAATCATTTGATCTTTCATCCAGGAGGTAAAAAAATTGTGCAGACTGTGGAGGAATTATTCGGTTCTCTTGGAAAAAATATTGACGACACAAAAGAAGTTCTTAAATTGTATGGAAACATGAGTAGCGCGACAGTTTTATATGTGCTCGAACGATTTATGGACAAACAACTGCCCAAAGGAGATATCGGATTGATGTTAAGCTTTGGACCAGGCTTTTCCGCTCAACGTATCCTATTAAAATGGTAAAAGAATTTGAACATAGCAATTATTGGGCGCTCATTTTAGGAGGCTCCAGTGGATTAGGATTGGCGACAGCGAAGAAGCTGGCAAAGCATGGTATGAATATCTGCATCGTCCATCGAAATTCAAGAAGTCAGCATGAAATAATTGAGAGAGAATTTGAAAGTATTAAAAAGGAGGGCGTTCTGTTCAAATCATTTAATATTGATGCCTTTAAGGTTGATAAACGCAATGAAGTCATTTTAGAATTAAGTCAACTGTTTGACGGTAAAGGGAGAATTCGAACTCTGGTACATAGTGTCGCAAAAGGGAACCTGAAACCAATGATAGCAGACAACAAAGCCACATTGAGTTCAGAAGATTTTAATCTCACCATCAGTGCAATGGCCATTAGTTTATATGACTGGACACAAGCGATTTTTAAAGGAAAACTGTTTGGGTCAGATGCTAGAATCATCAGTTTTACGAGTGAAGGCAATACCAAAGCTTGGAAAAATTATGCTGCAGTTTCGGCGGCAAAAGTGACCTTGGAAGCCATTACGAGAAACATAGCCTTGGAATTTGCACCTTATGGGATCAGGGCCAATTGCATTCAAGCAGGAGTGACGGACACCGCTTCTTTAAGAATGATTCCGGGGAGCGAAGAGATTATCAAACATACGCTGTTGAGAAATCCCAACAAACGATTGACAACACCAGAAGATGTTGCAAATGCGGTATATCTGTTGAGTAAAGATGAAGCAGGTTGGATTAATGGCTGCGTGATTCCAGTGGATGGAGGAGAGCATTTAAGTTAAAAATTTCTGTGAAGGCAGTAATGTCATGCAACAATCGAGAATAAACTTTGAACTGAAAATAAAAGAAATTATAAGAAATCCATAAATGACCATAAAGGATATTATAGCACTTTTACCATATGAACCTCCATTTCTTTTCGTAGATAGTCTTTCCGAGATTTCAGAACTAAAAGTAACCGGTCATTATACATTCAAGGAAACGGAGTATTTTTATAAAGGACACTTTAAAGATTATCCCGTCACTCCAGGTGTTATTTTAACAGAATGTATGGCACAAATTGGAGTAGTGTGTTTGGGGATTTATTTAATGAAGGACTCTATTTTCGAAGACTCAAACTTTCAAATTGCACTAACATCCAGTCAAATGGACTTCTTTTTACCTGTGTTTCCAAATGAAAAAGTAACTGTTGTTTCAGAAAAGGAAGCATTTCGATTTAACAAATTGATATGTAAAGTGAAGTTGTTCAACGAAAAAAACGAATTGGTATGCAGGGGAAATATTTCAGGAATGATAAAACCGAAGACCGATGAATAGGGTAGTTATAACAGGAATGGGAGTTGTGTCGCCGAATGGCGTAGGACTTGAAGAATTTACTGATGCTATCAAATCTGGAAAGTCAGGAATTACATTCCATCAAAATATGAAAGATTCAAATTTTTCTTGTTGTATTGGTGGTACCCCAACAATTTCAGAAGAAAAAAAACTAGAATACTTAACACCTTTGCAGTTACGTGGATTTAATAGCTCGGGAATTCTATATGGTTGCATCGCTGGGATTGATGCATGGAAAGATGCTGGTTTTATGGTGGATGATGACTCCAAATTAGACTACGACACTGGCACCATTTTCGGTACAGGAACGTCAGGCGTGGAAAAATTCAGGGAAGCCATTTATAAGCTTGACGCTGGAGAAATTAGACGTTTGGGTAGTACAGTTGTTTTGCAAACTATGACAAGCGGCATCAGCGCTTATTTAGGTGGTATGTTAGGTTTGGGCAATCAAGTAACCACTAATTCATCGGCATGCGCCACAGGTACTGAAGCCATTTTATTGGGCTTTGAACGTATCCAGTCTGGTAAGGCAAAACGAATGCTGGTAGGCAGTTGCAGCGATGACGGACTTTACATTTGGGGAGGATTTGATGCGATGAAAGTAATGACCTATAAACACAACGATTCACCTCAAGAAGGCTCAAGACCTTTAAGTGCGTCCGCCAGTGGATTTGTGCCTGGAAGTGGTGCAGGTGCGATGGTATTGGAATCTTTGGAAAGTGCACTTCTACGTAACGCTACTATCTATGCTGAAGTTTTGGGAGGTCATGTCAACTCTGGAGGTCAGCGAGGTGGAGGCACACTCACTGCGCCCAATGCGGAAGCTGTACAACACTGTATAAAGGAAGCTGTAAAGAACTCAGGAATTGAACCAGAAGATATTGATACCATCAATGGACATTTAACAGCTACTTCTAAAGACAGTTTAGAAATTGAAAATTGGATGAAAGCTTTAAATCGTTCAGGAAGCGATTTTCCTCCCATCAATTCGTTGAAATCTATGGTTGGACACTGTCTTGCAGCAGCAGGAAGTATTGAAAGTGTTGCAACGGTGCTCCAATTAAAAGAACAGTTTGTATTTCCAAATATCAACTGTGAAGATATACATCCAGAAACATTAGAATTTATTAGTGAAGACAAAATTCCGAGACAAATGCTAGAAAAAAACCTGGATATTGCGGTAAAAGCAAGTTTTGGTTTCGGAGATGTCAATGCATGTATTATCTTTAAACGTTATTAAGTAATGTCTCCTCGTGATATGTTTATAAGCAGAATATGAAAAAAGAAGAATTAATTGCCAAACTAAAGACCATCGTCGAACCATATATACAGGACGAGGAGGCGTTTAAGAACCTATCTGAAGACACGAATTTCATTACGGATCTAAAAATAAATTCTGCAAATCTTGTGGATGTCATTTTAGATGTCGAAGATGAATTCGATATACGAATTGAGGATACTGAAATGGAAAAAATGCTATCTGTAAAAGCCGCAATGGATGTAGTATTATCTAAAATTGGCAATTCGTGATTGGTAACGACATTGTGGATTTGAATCTGGCCTGTATCAACTCAAGGTGGAAGGAGCAGCGTTTTTTAGATAAATTGTTTACTAAAGAAGAACAAACTTTTATCTTGAAGGACAAATTAAGACATCAAAATATTTGGATGTTATGGAGCATGAAAGAGAGTGCCCATAAGATTCATGCACGCTCATTAACTTCTTCGATTTTTAATCCTAAAATATATTGCTGTGAGATGATCTCTGAAACTACTGGCATGGTATCATTTGAAGGCAAGACAGTTTTCACTACAACTAATTGCAATTTAAATCTCATATATACCACGGCATATGGTCAAGACACTTTAAAAATTAGTGAATATGCAGTTTTAGAAGGGATTTCTCAAAAGGGAAAAAGTGAGTTAATAATTGACAAGGCAGTTCAAGCTTTCGCGGAACTTAAATCAATTTCAAAGGCCTCTATTTCAGTTGAAAAAAACAATTTTGGAGTTCCAAGATTTCTCGTCAATAATGATATTCAACCAATTGCGTTAAGTCTGACCCACCATGGTCAGTATGGAGGATTTGCTATTTCTTATTAGTGATTTTTAAAAAAATTGATTGTTCTTTTGGAAGCGGTTCAGGATGTTCGAAGAATATAGGTTTACCTTGAAAATCAGATTCTATTAAATAATAATGACCTTTAAAATAGGATTGTTTAACAGTAACCTTCAGGTCTGAATTGTCAACTGGTATCAGTTGATTGGCATATTTAATACTGTCTTCAATAACGTTAAATTCGCTAAAGAATGAAGCAATTAACACTGTTTTAGGGTCTTCATATAGCTTTTGAGGCTTGCTGTTTGCAATAACTTTTTTGTCATGAAGCACAATCATTTTATCAGAATATCCCAATACGTCTTCTTTATCATGGGTAGCAACAATACAGCTTATATTTTTGTCTTTTAAATAGTTAAAGAGGCTTCTGCGAAGCGATTGCTTTTTGAAGTTGTCAATATGGCTAAATGGCTCATCCAACAATAAAATTTCAGGTTCATTGGCAAGTGCTCTGGCAAGAGCAACACGTTGTTTTTGTCCACCACTCAAGGTTTTGACTTTTATTTTGCCGAATTGCGTCAATTCAACTACTTCCAAAAGTTCTTTAATACGTTCTTTTTTTTCTTCAGGGAAAAAGTTTGACAGGTGTTTTCCTATGTTTTCTTCGACTGAAATAAAGGGCATCAAATCAAATTCCTGTGCGACATATTTCATAAAATCATACCCAACGACCAATTTGAATTTAGGACCAAGAATTTCAGTGTCATTCCAAAATATTTGCCCGTGATCTATATCATATTCACCATAAATCAGTTTTAGCAATGTGGATTTTCCAGATCCGCTTTCTCCTATAATAGACAGATGTTCACCCGTCTTGACAAGAAAGTCAACATCTTGAAGCACATTTTTTTTACCGTATGCAAATGATATGTTTTTTACTTGAAGC
>JAGXIE010000192.1 GCA_024635765.1 Flavobacteriaceae bacterium
ATGACTAATTTGTCTTTTGTTGATTTATTAGATTCTATGTTCTTTTTGCAACTTAAATTAAACATGAATAATAGCCCTAATAATAAAAATACTTTGCTGTGTAGTTTTCTATAAGTCATTGTAGAAAGTATTATTAGAAGGGAAGCTTTGATTGGTAGTTTCAGGATTTTTAAAGATACTAAAAAAAATAAGCCATTGTACATTAAGAATGCTACTGAAAATAATCAGCAATAAATTTCTATATAAAAAAAAATACGATGGTCGATTTTAATACATCATTTGAACCTTTTATGGTATTATTTAAGATATGCGTATGTATTAGGGGAGCAAAACAGTAAAAACCACTTAAGAAATTAGGTGGTTTTTTGGTTTAATTAAGGTTACGATTTTCTTCTTATCTTTATATGCAATCAACCACCTTAATATGATTAAATTCTTTAGAAAAATACGTTATCAATTACTTGGAGAAGGTAAAACAGGCAAATATCTTAAATATGCTATTGGAGAGATTGTTTTAGTGGTTATTGGGATTTTGATTGCACTATCAATTAATAACTGGAACGAAAACAGAAAAAACTCGATTGAGGAAAAAACTATTTTAGAAAGTTTATTAGAAAATTTAAAACTATCGAAAATACAATCTGAATTATTAATCTCTGAAGAAAACTCATTAAAACAAAGCCTAATACAAATTCTTGGAATTGATTCTAACAGCACTAAAATGAACTCTAAAATAATTTCTGATTCTACTTTCAAAAATGCCGCTTGGGAATTATTTAGTGACCAACCAACTTTTAACGCTTACAATAATTTGAAAAACACGAATAAGTTGAGTCTAATTAAAAATAAAAACATAAATGAAAAGTTTACTGAATTAGAATTTCGCCAAAATAAACTCAATGACATTCTTGACGACAGATTAAATGTACATCAAATTCGTATAGATGATATATTAGAAAAAAATATTAATTTTATTCCTTTAGTAAAATCTAACGTTCCAAATATTAATATTGAAAACGAACCAAAAAACAATTATTCACAATTACTAGAAACTAAAAGAGTTAGAAATCTTTTAGGAATGAAATTGACACTTACGCAAGATGTAATTAATTCTCGAGAGAATCTAGATGAAGAAATTAAAGGTTTAATAATTTTAATAGAAGAAGAATTAAACGAGAAAAAATAACGAAAGCACAACACCGTGTAAAAATAATTGCTTGGTTCTAGCCTACTTGGAAAATTCTGCGGATTTTCCTCTGGTTCGTTCCATTTTTAGTAAGTTAGTTGCTTGCATACGCAACTATTCTTACACCAAACGTTAGCAAAAATTACTAAATCAAAGTATTAATTTAATCAACCACATTATGGATTCAACTAATAAAAATCAAATTAACCCTTCTAAAATAATGCAAATTGGAATGGGTTTTTGGGCGTCAAAAACTTTACTAACTGCTGTTAATATGTCGCTATTTACACATCTAGCCAATGGAAAACTAACAGGTGAAGAAATTCAAGATAAGCTAGGGCTAAATGACAGATCCCTATTCGATTTTCTCGACACTTTAGTCGCATTAGGATTTTTATGCCGTACTGGATTAAAAGAGAAAGGCTTGTATATTAATTCAGACGATTCTGATTTGTTTTTAGATAAAAATAAACCAAGTTATATAGGTGGTATATTAGAAATGTCAAACAATAGACTTTATCCTTTTTGGAATGACTTAGAAGAGGCTCTAAAAACAGGCAAACCACAAAATGAGACAAAAAATGGTGGTAGACCATTATTTGAAGCTATTTACGCAAATGAAGATAGGCTAAAAGAATTCATACATGGTATGGGTGGTGTTCAAGCCGGGAATTTTATGAAGCTGGCTCATGATTTTGATTTTTCCAAATATAATACTCTTTGTGATGTTGGCGGCTCAGGGGCGAATCTTTCGATACATATTGCAAAAAATAACAGCCATATCAAGTGTATTTCATTTGATCTCCCTCCAGTTAGCCCAATTGCGAAAGAAAATGTAGAAGGTTTAGGATTAAGTGATAGAATAGAGGTCTGTTCAGGAGATTTTTTTATTGATGAATTACCACGTGCAGATGTCATCACAATGGGAAATATTCTTCATGATTGGGGTTCTGACGATAAATTAATGTTAATAAAAAAGGCCTATAATGCCTTACCAGAAGGAGGAGCTCTTATTGTTATTGAAAATATTATTGATGATGAAAGAAATAAGAATGCTTTTGGTTTAATGATGTCATTAAATATGGCAATCGAAACAGATCAAGGCTTTGATTTTACAGCCTCGGATTTTGACCAATGGGCAAAAGAAGCAGGATTTAGCCGAACTAGTGTGATGCCGTTAACTGGTCCATCAAGTGCTGTTATCGCTATCAAGTAGAAACTTTTGCTAACAACGTCTATAAAACATAGCTGTTATAGGCTTTCCGAAAGGCTTTTGCTTATTTAGTTAAACCGCCAAATTTAAAAATTTGGCTCTGTGTTAATCCGAAAAGTTAGCGTCTTTTAACACGCTACGTTTCATCCACGAAACCGTTGGTAGCCATGTTAAAAAAAGCCCTACCGTTGATTTGATGATAGGGCTGATTTAATTGATTTAGTCAGATTATTCGAGAGAAAAAAGTTCACGGAATAAAGAAAATATGAGACTCCTTTTTTTAGTCCTGACTAGCAACACTATTTTTACATCCCATCATCTACGAATCTGAAAAATTTGTACCTTGAGACACGCAACGAGTTCCTAATGAAAAACATGGACCCCATAGCTAAAACTTAATGAAAGTAAAGGAACAAACTATTCGAGAGCTGGCAGAACTCCTTCTATGCGGACAATTATGCTATGTAAACATTAAAACCGGTACGTTTGAACATCATCCAATGCAGATGGATTACTTCATGGACGAAGAAAACCCTTGGCAAGAAGTAATGGACAAATTGGAACAAAATAGGGAAGATTACATACGCATTGAACCAATGGATGCTACCAAAAGTTTTGCTGTTATGGAAGATTTTTCAGAACGCCTACCACCAGAGGGCTTTCGAAATAGGTTACTTACGGCATTAAGGCGACCAAAACCTTTCAGGAACTTTAATCATATCATCCACGAATCGGAATTCCGGCAGGAATGGTTTGACTTTCGAGAAGAAAGAAATATCGAGTGGGTTAAGGAGCAATTATCTAGCACTGATGACATGTATCCGTAAGCCTTAACAAAAAAATTTCCAAAACACTGGTATGAAGATTTTCTTTGCACATCCATACTCTTCATGGGAAAGAGGAACCAATGAAAACACAAATGGACTCATTAGAAGATACCTTCCAAAAGGAACAGACTTTAATCAAATTGATGAAAAATCACTCATGAAAATTCAAGAAAAACTTAACAATAGACCTCGTAAAATTATTTGTTATAAAACCCCAAAGAAATTATGGATTTTGAACTGAAATTGTAGCTTAGTATCAAACAAAAAAAAGCAACGTTTGTTGCGTTAGAACCTTCAATGCAGCATATACACTGTATCTTACAAGTTTTAATCAAGCTGAAAAATGAAACACACATTCACCTTATTCTTAATAGTAGTCTTGACATTAGGTTGCAAACAATCCAACAATCAGATGGAAACACTTAATGCGGAAAATAAAAACCTAGAGTCAACCATTGATTCACTTAAGGCTGTAACTGATTCCCTGACTGTAACAATTGATTCCCTCATAGTAGTGCCTAACACGGACAACAATGAAAACAATTATTGGTATATAACCAATTATGATGGGGAAGACGCGATCAAAAAAGGCATAGAAAATCCAGAAGAATTTATTGAAACAAGTTTAAGGAACCGACCTGAACTTATCCCTATGGATGGTGTTTTGGGTGGCACCATGCGTTTTGGGAACATTCAACTTTTGAGCAATCAATGGTTAATTGCAGATTTTAATGATGGTCATATAGAAGGTAAAGGACTTTATAAGTACACATTAAAAAACAACGGTACAGTACATTTTAAATTAATGGAAATGACGAGTAATTCCGATTGAATGATTGTCGGTTCTCTAAATAAGAACGATTGCTTTATCTCAATAGGCGATTCTTCAAAAGGCTTTGCATCGGCAGGCCATGCTTCGACAGGCCATGCTTCGACAGGCTCAGCATGACAGTATTGGGAAGGGTTGTGTGTGTTACTCTCTATCTTGCTTCTTCTTCCTTCTCCATAAAATATAAAAAATAACCAACATGATGGGTAGAATGATAAATACAATCACATCAAATGGACTCGTCAAATCGATAGGACTATTGTCGTCTGGGTTGCGGGTTCCCGGAGGTAATTGCAGTATGAATGGATAGAGTTTGTTTAGCATTGTTTTTCTATAATTGTGAGTATGCAAGTTACGAAATTAATTCTTTGGTTATTTTAATATTGACTCCCACAATAGAGCTCTCTAGTGCAAACTATGATTATTAGAACGGCGAATACTGCCAAACACGAGCTGCTACCTGATCAGAAAACGAAAAAAGAGATGTCCCATAGGGAACATCTCTCTCCAAATACAATATGATACTATACTTTATTGAGGTTGTACCACTGTGTTTCCATCAAGTATGACTGCAGTTTGCGCTAAGGCTCTACCATTAAAGGTTGCTCCTGTTTGAAAGGTGATCCCTGTCATAGACAAGATAATACCTTCAAAATGCGAAGTAGTTCCAAAGGTAGCTTCACCAGCAACTTGCCAGAAAATGTTAGACGCTTTGGCACCTCCTTGTAAAATAATGTTTGTTGCGGCACTCATGGTTAAATCTCCTGCAATCTGGAAAATCCAAACGTCATCTGCAGTTCCTGAAATAGTAACACTAGTAGGTATGGTCACAGTATTTGTCCATTTATAAAGACCTGCGCTTAATGTTCTGCCACCAATATTTCCTGCTCCAAGTTCAATAAAATCAGGCGAAAGACGTCCTGCGGCATTGTTATAGGCCGTAATCATGTTTTCAACTGCTGTCGTTAGATTCGTGGAGGTTGGTGATACCATATCAGCTGCAAATACTTTACCAGTGACTTGCGCAGAGGTTGCATAGCCTGTAAAATCTGTTAACGATAATCCGGTGATATAAGAGGTTGCTGCTGGACTTAATCCTAATTGACCTGTAATTACAGAAGTTGGATTATTATTGATGGCTGTTTTTGCAAGCACGACATAATTTCCTGCTGCTCCTAGATTGACCACTGATAAACCAGCTACGCTGATATTTGTTGTAAAACTTCGCACCAAATTAACTTCAAGAGACTCTCCAGCTACATTTTTTACTCCTGTGGTAATGGTAATTGTATAGGTAGTTTCCGCTGTAAGGTTCGTTGCCGGGATAAATTTTGCAGTGCTTCCCAAGTAAGAAACCGTTCCGTCTAAAGTGACCTCTGCCTGTTTTAATTTAAATGTTGTTGCATTGATAGTGGCTGCATCCATGTCTTCACCAAAGTTTACAGAAATAACTTTGTTTCTTGCAACTCCTATCTCACCATCTGCCGGATTTGATACAATCGCAGTTGGGGAAAGGAAGCTAACAGGGTCGACACTATCGTCATTGTCAGAACAAGCTATAAATAAAGAAGCTGTTGCGAACGCAATTGCTGGTAATACATTTTTAATTTTCATGATTTGTAGGTATTTTAATTTGGATGAGTATATTCTCACCAGTCAAAGGTAGACCCTCATATCGCTTAAAGATTATATAATTATAGCATTAAGTTGTATGATTCACATATTTAGTTTTTTATAAGATATACAGTGAGATAATTTCTGAAGTTTTCAAGAAGGATCCATATAGAAATCAGCTTTTATTCGAGGATGTCTAGAACAAACTAAACCGTATCTTTGAAAAAAACAATTGGACTTACTTACCGCATTAACCTGGTTTTCAAGCTTGGCATTCCTATATTTCGGCATTAACTGCTTCACTTCCAAATTCATTGTTTCAGAATTTATAAGATATAACATGGCAACGTATAGACAACTCACAGGGGCTTTACAACTTGCGGGAGCTATTGGCTTGCTAGTTGGCCTTTATGTAAGCCCTACCCTGTTATTGGTAGCATCGATTGGATTGAGTCTCTTGATGCTTGTGGGATTCATCGTGCGACTAAAGATTAGAGATAATCTTATTAAATCGTCACCAGCGTTCACTTTTGCAGTGATCAACTTGCTGATTGCCATCAAAACGATTTCTAAATACTTTTAGGACCATAACAACGCAATGGCAATATTCATAAGAAGTAATAAAAAGGCAGGAAACGATTTATACAAGGGATCTTTGATCCTGATATGCATGATAATTGAGCCAAATAATAAAAGCGCCAATCCTGAACTGGCATACCCGGTTACATCTTCAAACTTGATGGACGCAAGCAATAGCAAGGCTAAACCCACTTTCAAGAACCCAATGACGTAACAGAACGTCTTTGATAACCCATACACTTCAAATTCTTCAACAATCGTTTTGGCATTGCCACCTCTCCACCTTGTGGCTTTATTAGGTTGTATCAGCCATACGTTTAAAATGCTTAATCCAACAATTACTTTTAATACAATTACGACATATTCTATGGGTTCCATTCATCTTGTTTTTAGTTCCTTTCAATATGTAACTAATTTATAAAAAATAATTCAACTAAAGACAACTTGAGATGTTTATCACGTTTTTGTGAAGTTTTAATTAGTTAGGCCTTCCCTATTCGTTCTGCTTTTAAACCGATGACCTTCTCTAAACCTGCGTTTGTTTGTGAACCATTGTTTATCTGTAGGCTTAAAAGTCAGATATAAAATTTGTTCTTTTAGAATCTGAATGATTTTATAAATTGTGTTTTTGTTATATCGCTACTTTAGAATTTGACAGGCTGCCGCACAATGAAATTGAGAGGTATAGACGTTATAATTTAGAGAATGCTACCCTTCCCTGCGCAAAACATCCAATGGTGAGCTCCGCAATACAGTTTGGATGTTACTTAAACCAATGCCTAATACTAACAGCGTAATCCCTGGCATAAACACCACAAACGGAATGAGCGACGGAACGAAGGGTTCTTTAAATACAAATACCGCTAAACATAAGCTGCTCAACACTGCTAAGAGAATACCGACCAAACTACCTAGCAAGCCTAAAAACACGTATTCAAAGGCTGAAATCTGTAAGATCTGTGAGTTTTTAGCACCGAGCGTCCGGAGCAATACACTCTCTTTGATCCGTTGGTATTTACTGGTTCTTACAGAGCCAATCAATACAATGATGCCTGTTAGTATGCTAAAAAAGGCCATGAAATTAATGATCCAAGCGACCTTATCCAAGATGTCTTCCACAAGGGAATAGACCTGCCTTAAATCAATGATGGATACATTTGGAAATTTGGCCACCAAATCTTGCTGCAATGCTGCGGAACTTGACTCATCCGGCACTCTGGTGGTTAAAACGTTGAACTGTGGCGCTTGCTCTAGCACGCCTTCAGGAAAAACAATGGAAAAGTTGAGCTGCAATTGTGCCCAATCGACCTTTCGAATACTTCCTACGGTGGTCTCCATCAGAACACCTTGAACATTAAAGGTCACAGGATCACCTACGGTGATGTTGGCATCAGACGCCAAATTATCTGAAATGGAAATGGGTACAGGCTTACCAGACTTTACTTGTGAGGTCCACTCGCCTTCCATAAGTTCTTCAGACCCAATCAGCGAATCCCGATAGGTGGTTCTAAATTCGTGGTTTAAAATCCAACCACGTATTTGACGGGTGCTGTCTCGGCGTAGTTCATTTACCAATTGGCCTTTTATACTATGCATCCGCATCGTGACTAATGGAATGTTGTTAAGTACTGGCAAGCCTTTGGACGTAATACTTTGAGCTACGGCATCGCGTTGTTCCTTTTGGACATCCAAGATGATGATGTTGGCATTTTGAGCCGTTTGTCCAACTTCTGTTTTGGCCAAAAGAATATCCTTTGTAAAATATAAGGTACTTATTAAAAAGGCTCCCAAGCCAATGGCTACGACCAATACCACCGTTTGATTGTTAGGCCTGAATAAATTGAGCAAACTTTGACGTGCTGTAAAGCTCCAATGTTTTGGAAACAATCGTTTAATGGTTTTTATAAAAAGTAAAGCAACCCCTGCCAATATTGCAAAGGTCAAGACCGTTGCCCCCACCAAGATCAGAGCATAGAGAGCGTCTTTGATCAACCAGAATGAAAATAAAAACAGGAAAACCAAAATGGCGGTGAAGACCAAGATCCGGACTTTTATGGGTTCTTGCGTAGCTTTTTCATCCACACGCAACACTTCCAATGGTGAGACATACCAGGTGCGAAGCAAAGGCAAGAGCGCAAACAAAACTGACATCAACAGACCTAAGCACACACCAATGATAATAGGTTTCGCCGAAATGCTAATGTCCACTTCGAAAGGCAAAAAGTCTTGCAACAGATACGGAAATAATTCTTGAAGTCCGACGCCAATCAGCGAACCGATGAGACCACCAACAATCCCAATCCCTGCAATTTGAATCAGGAAAATCAGAAAGCTTTGTAGTCTGGATGCACCCATACATTTCAACACCGCAATGGCACTTAATTTTTCCTTGATATAAATATGTACCGAACTAGCGATGCCAATACAGCCCAATAGCAAGGCAATAAACGCCGCTAAATTCAAGAATCTACCCACATTATCATAACGCCTTCCGAGGCGTTTGGTAGTGCTGGTATGCGTGTCTAAATCAGCATTTTCTAGATCTAGTTGTGGCTCAATTTTATCTTCAAGTTGAATTAAATCCAAAGTATCTGATACCTTGTAGAAATACTGGTATTCCTTTCGGCTTCCAAATTGTATCAATTCGGTCGCTTCAATAAATCGGTTTGGAATGACCACAGGAGGTGCTACAGAACTCGAAATAGCCGAATTGCCAGGCATGGATTTAAGGGCACCCACTATGGGAAGTGTCAACTCCCCTATTTTTATGGAATCTCCTGGCTTTACATTAAACTGAAGCAATAAAGTAGCATCAACCAATGCACCACCTGAATCTTGATAACTATCTGCTACAGAGGCTGGTTGGCTATCAATTTTACCATAAAAAGGAAAATCGCCTTCAAGACCACGTACCTGAACTAATTTGGTGCCACCATTCTTTGGAAACGCAACCATGGACACAAAGTTGACTTCAAAAGCATCTGGTTGTAGCGAATCGATAATCGCTTGTGCACGCTTAGTGGGTTCTTGCCTTGTATCAATTATGAAATCCGCACCCATCAAGGTCTTGGATTGGCGTTGTATGTTATCCTTTAGGTTTGTGCTGAACAATTGTATGGATACTACGGCAGCAATGCCCAAGATAATGGATGCCATAAATAACATGAGCCTCACTTTGCTCGCCTTAGCATCGCGCAATGCCATCTTAAACAGCCAGGCTATTTGTAGTTTAGAGTTGGTTTTTGAGTTGCTCACAGTACGGTGGTCAGTTGGTTCGTTACTATTTTTCCGCCTTTAAGTCTTAATATTTGCTGTGTGCGATTGGCCAATTCCAAATCGTGGGAGATAATCACCAAGGTGGTTCCATTTTCTTTGTTCAGATCGAATAATAACTGTATCACCTTTTCACCAGTTTCATCGTCTAAATTGCCAGTAGGTTCATCCGCAAATAAAATGGACGGTGCATTGGCAAAAGCTCGCGCTAATGCCACACGCTGCTGTTCGCCACCAGAGAGTTGGGACGGATAATGATGCACTCGATCACCAAGTCCTACTTTTTCCAATAAGCTTCTGCTCTTTGTTGTTGCATCTTTAGCACCCTGTAATTCCAAAGGGACACTCACATTTTCGAGCGCGGTCAATGTTGGCAGCAACTGAAAATTCTGAAAGATAAAACCCACTTCCTTATTTCGTAATTGGGCGCGTTGGTCTTCATTCAAGCCATTTAAATCCTGTCCGCATAATTCAACACTGCCTGCATTTGGGTGATCTAACCCAGCACATAGACCTAATAAGGTCGTCTTCCCACTGCCTGACGGGCCAACAATCGAAAAGGTTTGTCCTTGTTCTACATCAAAAGAGATATCGTGCAATACCGTTAATTGTTTGTTACCGCTGGTATATGTCTTCTCCAACCCAGTAATCTTTAATATCTTTGACATCTATAATTTAATTTAAATAGCAATTCATGTTCAAGGCTCAAAATAAACAATTGCGTTCATATCTACTAACGTCATTTGTGCATAAATTCTTAAAGTTTTGTTATTTTATGATAGCGCTTTTACTTTTCTCATGTGGCGATGCTAAAACCGAGAAAACCACCGAAGACGTGAACGCTGAAGAACAGACTAAAGACACTTTGGCCATTACAAGCACTACAAAGACCATTCTATGCTTTGGTGATAGTATCACCGCTGGCTATGGACTTGACGATAGCGATGATGCCTATCCAGCTTTACTGCAACAAAAGGTGGATTCGTTAAATTTAAATTATACGGTGATTAATTCAGGCGTTAGCGGTGAAACGAGTGCTGGTGGAAAAAGCCGAATAGATTGGGTGATCCAACAAACGCCGGCCATATTTATACTAGAACTTGGTGCCAATGATGGCTTACGTGGTGTTCCTTTATCTGAAACGCGTTCAAATTTACAGTCGATCATCGATGTGGTTAGAGAAAAGAGCCCCGAAACTACCATCATTCTTGCTGGGATGCAATTACCACCAAATATGGGTCAGGACTATACGACAGAATTTAGACAGCTTTATATGGACTTAACAAAAAAAAATGATTTGGAGTTTATTCCATTCATTTTGAAAGATGTTGGTGGTATGGCGTCTTTAAATCAAGATGACGGTATTCATCCTAACGTGGAAGGTCATAAAATAGTTGCAAATACCGTCTGGGAGGTATTAAAACCTTTGATAATGCCTTAAAAAGGCAATCTATACTTATGGGGTTCCTACTTATACTTTGATAAGCTCATTGTCAACTAGTCGCTTCTAAAACATTCACTAATCGATTTTAAATAGTCCCCTAAAATAAAAAAACCTTCCTTCAGTATCATTTTCACAATACCGAAGGAAGGTTATCTAATAGAGGATTTTAATTCATGAAATAGCAACAGTCGGACTTCAATTGGTAATACAAAGATCCGCAAAATTGGAGTCAATATTAAAATATGATTAGTAAGCTAGCAACTCTCCTGCTTTAAACGCCGCATTAAAATCAGCTTTTATCCACCGATGACTTCCGAAGAAACGTGTGCCGTCTTTAAGTTGAATAATCACTTCAGTAGTGCCGTCTTTTTTCTGTTTAATGTCAGTAACTTCAACGACACGTCCTTCGATGTCCCTATGATTCGGAAAACCACCACGTTTACGAATAATGTTGGGTCTAGGGAAATCGATGTGTTTATAGGTCACCATTTCAGGTGTTCCAATTTTATAAACAGCACCTATTTCAACAGTGTCGGGAGTTGTTTCGGTCTGTGCAAACAGTCCTAGAGTGCAAATAGCAAAAGCGAATGATAGCAAATATGTTTTCATAATTATTGTAATTTAAAGTGGGATTTTTATTGATTAAATATCATTTATTTTTTCAAAATAAAAATACTAAAATCTGTACTATTTAATAGTGAAAATTTTGTTAATTATCACTCCAAAGAGTACTAGCCTATGCTATTGAACACTATCAAATCTTTGACTTTATAAAACAAAAAGAGAGATATCTCACTTGAAACACCACTCTTTTTAAATACTCATTGTAGTTACTATAAAATATTTTGGTTGAACTACTAAACTTGCTTCATATACTTTGAAGGAAGTATATCATAAGCTTCATGAAAACATTTTGAAAAATAAGTCGGGCTACTAAATCCTGTTTGGTATGTAATTTCAGAAATATTTGATACGTGTCTGTCTAATAATTCAAGAGCCTTATTCAATCTGTAATTTTTTAAAAAGTTGTTAGGAGACTTCCCTGTTATAGACATCATGGTTCGATACAGTTTTGATTTGCTAAATCCTAGATGTTCGCTAAAGTCTAGAGCGCTTGTATTTGAATCATTCCAAACCGTTTCTGTATATTCCAGTAACTTTATTACAAATTCCTTTTCCACCAAAGTCAGTGACATCACACCTGTAATATTCATTGGGTTATTTTGATTTTCACTTTCGTATTCCTCCTTAACTTCTGGAGACAGTATGACGTTGCCGTTCATTGAATAACACAAATAATTGGCCTCTTTTATGGCATCTTCAAAAATAGTTTTACGCTCGGTTACCGGAAACCCTGCACTTATGCCAATCTTAAATTCCAAATCTGGTGTAATTACACAATTATGCAATTTTTGAATCTTAAAAGCACATTCCACCGCATTCGTAACGTTGATAAATGATATTAACAATGAATTTGCGTCTTGCTTAACAACCCGTCCTTTATGGTTACTAACATTATTTATTATGGATTTTCTATACCCACGAATAGCGGCTTGTAAGATGTCTAGAGTATCAGTTCTTAAAACCTTCTTATTGATATTAACTACCATAATGATCCTATATGCGCTGTCGTCTATAATATGATGGTTTGTGTTTGGTGCTTTTTCAGGATCCTGAATGCGGCCTAAAAACGATTGCACGAGCAGGTCATTGACTTCGATAATCCTTTGTGGTACTGCTCCATGCGATTTTTCATGGAGTTCCTTAATAGCTTGTTCATTGGGAGCTTCAATTAAGCAAAAAGCCGTATGTCGTCTCTCATCACACCAATAGGTTAATCCACGACAGTTATATTTATGCTCAATTTTTAAATCTTCTTGATGCATTTCCGCAATATGTGCTGCAGTAACGCCATCAGGCAAATCATGAAAATCCATATAAACTGGCATCCGACTATTTTTTATGAAAGATAGTCATTTTTAGAATACAAGAAGCTATCTCTCTAAAAGATAGCTTCTTACTCCATAAATCTTTAGAGCTATTGTTTAGCCGTCGCAGGACTGATCATCGTTTTAACTTCTGTTATGGAATTGGCAGGAAAACCACCTTTTTTTGCATGCTCTTCAATTAATTCCTTGTTTTCTGCTTTGTATATACAGTAAATTTTATCACCCGTGACATAACTGTGTTGCCATTCAATTTTTGGTCCCATTTCTTCAAGTACGGAACAAGATGTTTGAGAAATTCCTTTTAATTGATCTGCGGTTAAGTCCCCTGCTCCTGGGATAATGCGTTCAATTACGTAAGTTTTCATATGGTCATTGTTGTTAGAGTTCTGTTGTTTTCCTTGTTGTTGCGCTTGTGAATAATTTACGGCAAACACAATAAGAACTAAAAGTAGTTTGATTGTTTTCATAATATCGGTTTTAATTAATAACACCTTAAAAGTAAATTAATTCAAACACAATGAATTGTGCTTTTAGTCCAAACAATCGCAATTTTGGTTCATTATAAAGGCGTCACATAACTATATCTTTTTAATTGTGCATTTGATGATTCATTAAATGTTATAAACAGATTAAGTTAGCCCTATCACTTTAAATTTGATTTTAAACCATTATGAAATTACCTGATCGGATCCTATTAATAAAATTATCTGTTTGCTTATATTTGAATGTTCAATCCATTAGGCTCAAAGCAGTGCAACAAATAAAAGC
>JAGXIE010000038.1 GCA_024635765.1 Flavobacteriaceae bacterium
AGAAATAGAAACTACACCTGCTTCAGATATCATTTGTTTTGCCTCCGGGAATTTTTCATGGTTTTTTCCGATGATAATTGGGACTCCAAAAACAGCAGGCTCTAAAATGTTGTGGAGTCCGGTTGTTCCCATGGCTCCCCCAACATAGGCAATATCGGCATAACTGTAAATCTTGCTCAACAATCCTATTGTATCAATCACAAATACCGAATAATTTGACAAGTCTTTATCTTCTTTTTCAGAAAACAAAACTGTTTCTACCTTCAATTTTGAAGTCAGTTCTTTTATTTGTTTTGTTTTGATATTGTGTGGTGCAATGATATATTTTAAACCTTTTGAACCATTCTGGTTAATAAAATCAACCAAAAGCTCTTCATCCTCGGGCCAAGAACTCCCAAACACAATACACAATTCATTACCCTTAAATTTCTCTATAAATGTTAGATTATTATCCTGCTCCAATTGTTGACTTACTCTATCGAACCGCGTATCTCCAGCTTTTGTTATATTGTTAAAACCAATACTCTTCAATAAACTTTGTGACGATTCATCCTGAACGAAAATATGTTCAAACGCAGACAATGCCTTTCGCATCATCGTACCATACAATTTAAAATAGGATTGATTTCTTCGGAATAATGCGGAAATCAAAATAGCTTTTAAATTTCGGCCTTTAAGTTCCAATAGATAATTAGGCCAAATATCGTACTTCACAAAAACAGTCAATTCAGGATGCACCAAATCCAAAAATCGTTTTGCATTCGTCTTTGTATCCATTGGGAGATAAACGACCACATCGGCAACATCGGTCTTCTTTCTGATCTCGTAACCCGAAGGGGAAAAAAAAGTTAATACAATTTTATGATTTGGATATCGCTTCCTTAATTCTTTAAAAACAGGCAGACCTTGCTCATATTCACCCAAGGAGGCACAATGAAACCAGAATGTCTCATCTTCAGATTTGATAGAATCCTCTAATATTTGAAATGATTTTGATCGTCCCTCAATCCCCAGTTTTAGTTTGGGGTTGAATAATGCAATGATTTTCAAATGAAAACTTACAATGTAGATCCCGATAGTGTATAAAAAACGCAAGTCATTTTCTTTTTTGCTAAAATACATTACTTTACAATAAATCGATTGTTTGTCGCCATACAATTTCGTAAATTCGCTACCTCATGTTGCCTATTAAAAGCATCATTCTTAAAGCATAAATACTTCCGATGAATAAAATTCAAATGGTCGACCTCAAAGGTCAATACTCTAAAATCAAAGAGGTAGTAGACTCATCAATTGCTGAAGTTCTTGACTCAACAGCTTATATAAACGGACCAAAAGTCCATGAATTTCAAAAAAATCTAGAATCCTATTTAAACGTCAAACATGTCATTCCTTGCGCCAACGGAACCGATGCGCTTCAGATAGCCATGATGGGATTAAATTTAAAACCTGGAGATGAAGTCATCACTGCCGATTTTACGTTTGCTGCCACTGTTGAAGTCATTGCGTTACTGCAGTTGACACCAGTTTTAGTGGATGTCGATCCTGTGAGTTTTAATATTGATATAGAAGCTATTAAAAAAGCGATTACACCTAAAACAAAAGCTATAGTTCCAGTGCATCTGTTTGGTCAATGTGCCAATATGGAGGCCATTATGGCAATTGCCGAAGAACACAACCTGTATGTCATAGAAGACAATGCACAAGCCATTGGAGCAACTTACACTTACAGCAATGGCAAAAAAGCGAAAGCAGGCACTATAGGTCATGTCGCATCAACCTCTTTTTTCCCTTCTAAAAATCTTGGATGTTACGGAGATGGAGGTGCCATCTTCACCAATGATGATGATTTGGCCCATTATATCCGAGGCATCGTCAATCATGGAATGTATGAACGTTACCATCATGATGTTGTTGGTGTCAATTCGCGTTTGGATTCGATTCAAGCGGCTGTTTTAGATGCCAAATTACCACATTTGGACACTTACAATAAAGCACGTCGCAATGCAGCGAGAGCTTATAATAAGGCATTTGAAAATCACGAAAACATTCTCATCCCTAGTGGTAATGATACTTGTAAAGGCATCTGCGACATTTGCGATTGCCACGTCTTTCATCAATACACATTGAGATTAAAAAACACAAATAGGGATCCGTTAGTAAAACATCTCAACGACAATGGAATTCCCTGTGGTGTTTATTATCCAATTCCATTACATCTTCAGAAGGCTTATAAAGACTCAAGATATAAGGAAGACGATTTTAAAGTCACCAACCAATTGGTTGAAGAAGTGATTTCCTTGCCAATGCACACTGAATTGGATGATGAACAGATCGAGTTCATCACATCAACAGTTATCAATTTTGTAAATTCAAATTCATAGATGAAAGTTTTAGTTACAGGAGGATTAGGATTTATAGGCTCTCACACCGTAGTAGAATTACAGAAAAAAGGTTACGAAGTTGTCATTATCGATGACTTATCTAATTCATCTATCGAAGTTTTAGTAGGGATTACTGCTATTACAGGAAAAACTCCTTTGTTTGAACAGTTAGATTTAAAGGAAAAATCAAAAGTAGAGTCGTTTTTCGAAACTCACAAAGACATTGGTGGAGTCATTCATTTTGCGGCTAGCAAAGCGGTAGGTGAAAGTGTGGAAAAACCTTTGCTGTATTATGAAAACAATCTAAATACATTGATTTACATGCTTAAATCAGTGTTGCAGCTTGAAACTTCCAACTTTATTTTCAGTTCTTCTTGTACGGTCTATGGACAGGCTGATATGATGCCGATTACGGAACGTGCACCAACGAAACCAGCAGAGTCACCTTATGGTAATACAAAGCAGATTGGAGAGGAAATTCTTATAGATACTTGTAAAGTTAATCCAAAATTGAATACCATTTCATTGCGCTACTTTAATCCTATCGGAGCACATCCTAGTGCAAAAATTGGAGAATTGCCTATTGGAGTACCACAGAATTTAGTGCCATTCATTACTCAAACTGCTGCAGGACTTCGTAAAGAATTATCTGTTTTCGGCAATGACTATCCAACTCCTGACGGTACTTGTATTAGGGATTATATTCATGTGGTCGATTTGGCAAATGCCCACGTCATTGCTCTAGAAAGACTCGTTAACGGTAAAAACAATTACAACTACGAAACTTATAATGTAGGAACTGGAAAAGGCAGTACTGTCTTGGAAGTGATCCATTCATTTGAAAAAGTTTCAGGCAAAAAAGTCCCTTATAAATTTGCTCCACGACGTAAGGGTGATGTCATTCAAGCTTATGCAGATACAACCAAAGCAAATAATGAATTAGGCTGGCAAGCAACGTCTTCTCTAGATGAAGCCATGCGTTCTGCCTGGAAGTGGGAACAGCACATTAGAAATATCTAAAACCAACATAATGAAACTATCAATCTACCTTAGTGTCCTTTTCACAACTACCATATTATTTGGACAGAATACTTATTTACATTGTGGAAAACTGATCGATACGAAAGAAGGTAAAGTGTTGACCAATAAAACTATCGTTGTTTCAGGAAAAAAAATCTTTTCGGTTGAGAACGGATTTGTTGAACCAAAATCACCAGAAGACCAAGTTATCGATTTGAAAGATAAAACAGTGATGCCTGGATTAACCGATATGCACGTTCATATGGAAATGGAAACCAGTCCTGATAAGTATTTAGAAGGATTTATTTTAAACGATGTAGATTTTGCTTTTAGATCCTTACATTATGCAGAAGTGACCCTTATGGCTGGTTTTACAACGGTCAGAGATTTAGGTGGAAGTGGTATTAATGTGTCTCTCCGCAATGCAATTAACCAAGGATTGGTGGTAGGTCCCCGGATTTTTACTGCCGAGAAATCTTTGGCAACAACAGGAGGTCATGCTGACCCTACTAATGGAGTCAATAATGAACTAATGGGGGACCCAGGGCCCAAAGAAGGCGTTGTTAATAGCGTAGAAGATGCCAAAAAAGCGGTGAGACAACGCTATAAAAATGGCGCTGATTTAATAAAAATTACTGCTACAGGCGGCGTTTTGAGCGTTGCGAAAAGTGGTCAAAATCCCCAATTTACAGTTGAAGAAATTAAAACCATTTGTGAGACTGCTAAAGACTATGGATTTCATGTAGCCGCTCACGCCCATGGTGATGAAGGTATGCAACGAGCTATTTTGGGAGGTGTCAAAACCATTGAGCATGGCACTTTGATGAGCGAGGAAACTATGGAACTTATGAAAAAATATGATACGTATTTGGTACCTACTATTACCGCTGGTAAAACCGTTGCCGATAATGCTAAAATTGAAGGATATTATCCAGATATCGTCGTTCCAAAAGCCTTGGGAATCGGCCCAAAAATTCAAGATACTTTTGGAAAAGCCTATAAAAAAGGTGTGGGAATTGCATTTGGAACTGACGCCGGTGTCTTTTTTCATGGTGAGAATGGAAGAGAATTCGCCTATATGGTTGAAGCAGGAATGCCAGCTATGAAAGCCATTCAAAGTGCCACCATCACTCCTGCCATCATATTAAACATGAAGAATGAAACAGGCCAAATAAATAAGGGCTTTTTTGCCGATATCATTGCAACTGATGAGGACCCAACGCAAGATATCAGTGCTATGGAAAAAGTCGTTTTTGTGATGAAAGAAGGAAAAATCTACAAACAATAGCAATTATTCAGATACACATATGACAATTACTTGCAGATATCGCTGTCAATCTGTTAACTAATCTTATGTATCATTGTCAGTTATGCAATTAACAAATTGATTAACATCGATTTATCCCGATATTTTTGGCTAATCTAAATTCAATTCGTTAGTTTGTAAACTAATGACCAATGAAAAATTTGAATAAAATGAAACTGATAAGCATTAAAAGAGAGACAAAGCCCGAAGCACGATTCACTCCAAAAATGGGTTTATTGCAAACAAATGTGACGTATATCAGAAAGCAATTTTTGAATATTCCTTTTAAAACACTTTATAAATATCGCGAGACTTATTATGGAGAAATAAAGGATTGCAATGATTGTAATCTAGCTAGGTAATTCAAAAGTCTCGGTTGAGGCTTTTTTTTATGTTTGTACTTTTTCTTTTTTTCGATATACAAAACTAGCAATAAGTAACATTATCATACCTGTTGATACTGACATATCTGCAACATTGAAAATACCGGTTTTAAAAACCCCTCCAAAATCGATATGAAAAAAATCAGTTACTGAACCATATACAATTCTATCGTAAATATTCGCGATTCCTCCACCCAAAATAAAACAAAAGGCAATTAAACTCATCCTATCCAAAGATTTGTTCATAAAAATATAATAGACAACATATCCCAAAACTAAAATTGGCAGGATCAATAAAAATATAATTCGAGAGGTGTCACTCAAATCGCTACCCATTCCTAAAAAAGCACCCCTATTTTCTACGTTGGTTAGAATAAAAGCATCACCAATAATAGGAATAATTTCGCTTTTAGCTACTTCCATTCTAACGATCGCTTTAGAAATTTGATCCGCAGCAATATTGGCAACAATCAATAAGATGATGCCCAGGGTTCTTGAAATCTTCATGTATTTAATCGTTTGTATTTAATGTGGCAGCCGCAGTTTGTGCTTCTCTATCAATTATTTTTACCAATCCTTGCAGCACATTTCCTGGTCCAACTTCCGTAAATAAGCTCGCCCCATCAGCGATCATTTGTTGCACCGTTTGTGTCCAAAGTACTGGGGCGGTAAGTTGAGACATCAAATTCTTTTTGATGGCCAATTCTTCACGAACAGCCAAGGCATTTACATTTTGATAAATGGGACAAAGAGGCTTCCAGAAATTTGTATTTTCAATAGCATTTCCTAATTCAGAACGAGCTGGTTCCATTAGAGGTGAATGGAAAGCACCACCCACAGGCAGTACTAAAGCACGTTTTGCTCCAGCCTCTTTCATTGCCTCACAAGCTCGGTTAATCGCATCAACTTCACCAGAAATAACCAATTGACCAGGGCAATTATAATTTGCAGCTACAACAAGCCCTTCCGTTTTGTCACAAATAGCTTCGACGATAGCATCCTCTAGACCAATAACCGCTGCCATCGTGCTAGGTTGAAGTTCACACGCTTTTTGCATTGCCAGTGCACGCTTGGATACTAATTTCAATCCATCTTCAAATGACAATGCACCACAAGCAACTAACGCCGAAAATTCACCAAGTGAATGACCTGCAACCATATCAGGTTTAAAATGGTCACCCAAGATTTCTGCAAGAATCACAGAATGTAGAAACACGGCAGGCTGTGTCACTTTTGTTTCTTTCAAATCTTCAGCTGAACCTTTAAACATGATATCTGTAATATTAAAACCAAGAATAGAATTGGCTTGTTCAAACAGTTCTTGAGCTAAAGGTGATTTTTCGAATAAGTCATGTCCCATCCCTGTAAATTGGGCACCTTGACCTGGAAATATATATGCGTTCATTATTGATTCATTTTGATGTTACAAAAATAGGGATATATTTTTAGAAGTTAGACCGCTTCGTCGCTAGAATCAAGAACCAAGACTATTAAGTGCGAATCAATAAAAAACAAATGCGACTTTGCGTCTCTGCGAAACATCCAGTAAAGCAATCATAAAAAACAGAAATCTATATAATTCTTGTCTATAGACCAATTATTGCAGCTTCCGCGCAACGCTCACCATCCATGGCAGCGGAGACTATGCCACCAGCGTAACCCCCACCTTCTCCACAAGGAAACAATCCTGTAATTTGTGGATGCTCCAAATGCTCATTTCTTGGAATACTTACAGGGGATGACGTGCGAGATTCCACACCAACAATATTTGCCTCTGCAGTATAATAGCCCTTCATTTTTTCACCGAAAGCCTTGAATCCTGTTCGTAATCTTCCTCCTATAAATTTTGGTAGCAATGAATGTAATGGCGCAGATTTCAGGCCAGGTTGATACGATGTAGGATTCAAGTCCATAGACAATTTACCTTCTACAAAATCTGTCAATCGTTGCGCTGGCGCTACTTGAGTTCTTCCGCCTGATGTGAATGCCAATCGCTCTAAATCTTTCTGATATTCCAATGCTTTTAAGACCCCAAATTTTTCATATTTATACAGATCTTTATCTACATTAATTTCAACCACAATTCCAGAATTAGCAAATTGATTATTACGTTTTGACGGTGACATTCCATTGACGACTACTTCTCCATGAGCTGTAGCGGCCGGAACAATAAATCCTCCAGGGCACATACAAAATGAATATACTCCTCGTTCATTCACTTGTTCCACTATACTGTAGGCAGCAGCTGGGAGTAGATCGTCACGTTCGCCACTGCAACTATACTGGATTGAATCGATAATAGATTGAGGATGCTCTACACGCACTCCCATTGCAAAGGATTTTGCTTCGAGAGCAATTTTCTTCTTATGAAGTAGATAAAAGATATCTCGTGCAGAATGTCCTGTTGCCAATATAACTCGATTAGCTTCCAATTCTGTTCCATTTTGAAGTTGGATGGCTATGATTTTATTCTCTTTTGTAATAAAATCCGTCACTCTGGTTTCAAAATGGATTTCTCCACCATGTTTTAGAATCGTTTCTCGAATATTTTGAACCACTTTCGGTAATTTATTGGTACCAATGTGAGGATGCGCATCGACTAAAATCTGATCTGTCGCACCGTGAAAGACAAGATTCTCAAAGATTCGCCTGACATCACCTCTTTTTAAGCTTCGGGTATATAATTTCCCATCAGAATATGTTCCTGCTCCACCTTCACCGAAACAGTAATTGGAATCTTCATTAACAATATGATCCTGATTGATCGCTTTCAAATCACGACGTCTGTCCTGGACATTTTTTCCTCGTTCCAAAACAATGGGTTTAAAACCTAATTCAATGCAACGCAAAGCAGCATACATGCCTGCTGGACCAAAACCAATAATATGGATTGGTTTTTCATTTGAAACATCTTTGTAATCAAAGGAATATTCAGAACTCTCTGGAAGTGGTTCATTAATATAGACTGCAATCTTATAGTTAAAAACAATTAGTTTTTTTCTTGCATCAATCGATTTCCGTAGCACTTTTACACCAGTAATTTTATTTTCAGAAATGCCCAGCCATTCAGCAGATTTTTTAACTAAAATATCCGGTTGTTTTTCCTCTTGAATCGTGATGCGAAGCTGCAAATCTTTTATCATAGAACAAAATTAGGAAAATAAGAAAGAGAAAAATCTAATTTAGAGAGTTTAAGAACTTTTTAATGTTTCCGAAATACGCTTCAGGTTGTTCTAACCATCCATAATGCGCACATTTATCGATATAAACCACTTCAGAATCTCTAAATACTTGATGTGCTTTTTCTGCAATATCTGGACCAATGATATCTTGCTTCCCTTGAATTATCAATACAGGTTTATCAAAACTCATCAATTGCTCTGTACAATCAAAATTGATAGCTTGCATGTTTTGCCAGAGCAAACCATTGATTGTCATATTGCCTTGCGTTAATCGTTCGGCTACAGCATCAATATAAGTATCATCATATAGATAAGCATTCGCTAAATATTTCCCTCGATGCAGTAATGCATTGTACGAAGTGTCTCCTTGAGCTATTTTTCTATTCCAATGAGCTAATGAATCTTGTTCGGTTGAATTTAGGCGCGATGTCAGATTTAAGGTAGAGAGCAATGTTAAATCAATTCCTCCCGAAGATGAAAGGATAAGTGCTCTAAGGTGTTGTGGATGTTTTGAAACGTAATAAGAGGCCAGCATACCACCAAAGGAATGTCCTAAAACAATCCATTTATCTATATTGAGATGCTTTCGAATGGTTTCTATGTCCTCAACCATCAAATCCATGGTCATGGTGTCTGCAGAAATAGTCTCAATTGATGATTTGCCAGTACCACGTTGATCATAGATAATTGCTAAATTACTGTTGCCCAATTCCTTTGCTAGCGGTGCAAATCCTTCACTGTTCATTCCAGGTCCACCGTTGATAATGAAAATTGGCAACCCTTTTCCATAAGTGGTGAAATGTAACGTTGCATTTTTTAAAGTAATTAAATCTTCCTTTTGAGCAACTACAGAAAACGAAATAATTAGTACTAAAAATACATGAAGATTTCTCATCTCATCTAGCTTCTAATATAAGTAACAAACGAGAAAGAATATTCATTTCCAGCATCCTTTGGATGAAAGGTCTTATCTATTTCTTTCCATATAGTTGTATCGATTTTAGGAAAAAATGCGTCCCCATCAAAGGTATCATGTATTCGTGTCAGTTCTATTTTACTCGCATAAGGCATAGCTTGCTTGTAAATTTCACCTCCACCTATCACAAATGGCTGTAAGTCTCCTTTTGCAGCATCAATAGCATCTTCAAGGTTATGAACCACAATTACACCATCGGGCACCTTATATTTTTGTTGCCGACTAATGACAATATGCTTTCTGTTTGGTAAAGGTCTTGGAAAACTCTCAAAAGTCTTTCTGCCCATAATGATAGAATGTCCAGAGGTCAATGACTTGAATCGTTTGAGATCATCACTCAAATGCCAAATCAATTGATTGTCCTTTCCAATGGTATCATTCTCACCAGCCGCAGCGATAAGTGTCAAACCTTTAACTACTGGAGTTTTTTTTTCCTGGACTGAAGATGATTGATCAGTGACTGATGAACTCGTAACAATCGTTTTTTCAAGTTCAGCAATTCGCTCATTTTGCTTTGCTACCAGTTTATCCAATTGCTCCTGTTCCCATTCTTTTCCCATGAACTTGTGGGTAACAAACACATTAAACAGATGATAAATGAATAAAAATAACCAAGCTATA
>JAGXIE010000193.1 GCA_024635765.1 Flavobacteriaceae bacterium
ATCCTTTTATTATCTTTTTACCGAGACAAGATTAAGAAATCATCGCAAACTTGTAGGTTTATTGCTACTTGCGCCCTTTTATGTTCTGGCCCAAACAATACCTGATCAAACACCAGAAATAAAGCAATACAAACGTATAGACATAGGCGGCTCCTTTGGTAATTTTGTGAATGAAGTTACATTTAACCCACAACAAACACAAAACGAATGTGGAACTACGACGTCTTACTCCTATGAGTACTTTAAACAGGTCTATCAAATGGCAGGGGTAGGATATTCGCAGGTTACCATAAAAAATAATAAAACCCAAACGTATGGGATTAATGTTTCTGGCGGTAATATTAAGAGTACTAATTTAAACACCAATGAAACTCAGTCAGAATTTATTTATGCTGTAAATCCCTATGCCAAATGGGATGGTAAATGGATTGGTGTGGGAGCAGGATTTCAACTTGGTAAATTGCGTATCAATAAAGACCAAACTTTAGATATCTCAGATTTAGAAGATGCTCAAAAAAACCATACTATCTTGCCTGAGTTCCATTTTAGGGTAGGGCCAAAAAAATATGTCGATATTGATTATAATTATGGTTTTATGATGCCATCAGCTTACCCAACATTATATTCAAGATCGAGCATAGGAAGTGGTTTTGGACTCGGTCAAGACTATAGTTTTCGATACGGTCGTATATGGAATTTGGAAACCGATTATATTTCCGCCGAGGCTTTAATTACCGATCAGTTCGGTGTTAATATTATGTATGTCTTTAAAGAAAGCAATTATCAGTTTCAGAAAGATGAGGCTTCTGGAAAATTGGTATTATCACTAAACTATCGCTTCGGAAATAAAACGAAATAATAATTAAACCTCCAGTGGTAAAACCATAATGTTTCCGAATAATGAAACATGAGCTTTGGATAAATGCAAAATGGACTTAGCATTTAAAATAGATTATATTAGTTTAAAATTAAATATATATTCAATAACAAAATTTTTAGTTCTACGTTAGCATAAATTAGAATGAACATACCAATTTCGTTAATATTGTTCCGGTTATTATTGGCACCAATAATTCTGGCTTTGGCTTATTTTATTGGAGAAAGTGCTAAAATAGCTATAGTTATTCTGATGTATTTAGGACTATTATCTGATATATTGGATGGAATAATTGCAAGAAAACAAAATATATCTTCAGAAAAATTAAGACGTATGGATAGTCAAACTGATATGATATTCTGGTTATCTATTGGTTTTGCAACTTGGATTTTGTATCCAAAACTGATTTCTGACAACTCACTTGTGATTTGGACTATACTTGGAATGGAAATAGCATGTTATGCAATTAGCTTTATAAAATTTAAAAAACAACCCTGTACGCATTCATTTCTTTCGAAACTTTGGGGTATAACATTGCTAGTAGCTTTTACATCTTTAATTGGTTTTAGTCATGCTGGAATTCCATTTGCTATGGCAATTATTATGGGATTAATTTCACAGCTTGATATCATATTAATAATCCTCATTTTACCAAAATGGACACATGATATTCCCAGTGCTTATCATGCATACTTGATAAGAAAAGGAATTGAATTTAAGCGTAACGAATATTTAAATGGATAAATCTCATAAAATACCAATGATAACATTTGTCTTATAATTTATATTATGTAAAATAGAAAATATCAATGCACATAATGCTATTGAGCTTCCTTATCCTCTTTGATTTGCTTAACACTTCCACTATACTCAATAGATGTACGGTTTGAGGATTGTACGGATATCAAACTGTTGTAATTCTTAAATAAAGTGATATACACATTATACTGTTCACCGTTACGATGTTCGTCGTCAATCCTAAATTTAATTTCCGCGCGCTGTTTTTGGTCATCAAAAGTCACTTGATAGTTTTCTGGAACGTCATTGAACTCAATTCCCAAATGATTGCCTCCGTAAGTTCCACCACCAAAATTCTGTTCTCCATAATAAGGTAAAAAGGCACTAATCGTATCACCTTTGACTTTTAAACTATTGGAATTGCCAATTAAATTGATACTCGCTGCTGTATTGCCAGGCCCAAGAATGTTCGTATTCCCCAGCTGCATAAGCGCGTTGGTAGCCATGGGACGCGCTGTATGAGAGTCAATCGCAAACATTTTAGAGTTGACCAAGTCCTTTAAGTTTTTATAAGCTTGGTTATCCTGTTCTGTGAAGGTTTTGCTATTGCCACAACAAATGAGCATTAATAGTATTATGATGTATGTACTATATTTCATAAGGCACTTGATTTCTATCTCAATTTACGAACAAAACAGCAAAAATGATGCCTAAAACACGCTAAAATATTCTTAAAATTAAATGTCTACAAATAGTGAATTTCAATAACGATATTTTACGCTCACAGTTAATATAATGAAGATTACAAAAATAGGCAATGATTAATGCATCGGTATATTGCTTAATGGAACCAAAATAATTTCTATCCTGCTATAATATTTTCCACGAAATACATTTTTAAAAACCCTCGATTTTTAACTTCTATTTCTCCTCTAAAGGAACAATTTAATTTATTTTTTATCAGGGAATATGTGTCTTCTGAAATATTAATTTTGCCCGGAACAGATGCCGATTCCATTCTAGAGGCAACGTTCACCGTATCTCCCCAAATGTCATATGCGAACTTCTTACTGCCCACTACCCCGGCGACAACAGGCCCCGTATTAATGCCCACTCGAATATCGAATTGAGCTATTTTGTTTTCTTTGTTTGTTTTAACTTCACTTACAAATTCCGTTATTTCCATCGCAGCGAGAATCATTTTAAAGGCATGGTCTTCTGTTGGAAATGGTAATCCGCCAGCACACATATAAGCATCTCCGACGGTTTTAATCTTTTCGAGTCCGTAACGCTCCATGATTTCGTCAAATTTTGAAAAGTAAAAATCTACAGTATTAACCAATTCTTCTGGAGTCAAATGCTCGGCATAATTCGTAAAACCTTTAAAATCGGTAAATAATACAGTAACAGACTCAAATCGCTTGGCCTCGACCCTACCTTTATCCTTAAGTTCTTGCGCTGTTTCTTGTGGTAAAATATTTAAAAGTAAATTATCTGACCGTTCCTTTTCGGCAGCTATAATTTTATTGGTAGCTCTTATAAATTTATTTCGTTTGAATAAACCCAAAGCCAATAAGCCTATTAAAAAGAGTGTTATACTGGCAGCATAAATAATAATACGTTGGGTTTTTTTCTGCTGATCTAATAAAATCTGCTTCTGGGATACTTCATAATCTGTTCTTAAATCTGCCATTTTTTGAACTGTCTCAATATTCTGTACACTATCCCTATAAACGATATAATTTCTGTAATATGTATAGGCCATAGACTTATTACCTATCGAATCATTCAACTCAGACAATTTTAGATTGGCTTCGCTAATCTGATCTTTTAGGTTATAGGTTTGTGCCAATTCTAAACTTCGATTTGCATATTCAAAAGCCATATCATAATCATCTTGAGCTGTATAAATATCTGACATACAAGTCAGATATATCGAGATGGGAGAATAATCTTTATAGTCTTCAAGAATTTTTATGGCCTCATTAATATTTGATTTTGCAAGTTCATTTTTTCCCAGTTTAGCGTAGACCATTCCTACATTCCCATAATTATAGGCAGTCCCAATAGGATACTTGATATTTTCAAAAATTTGTCCTGATTCTTTAAAATACTGAAGTGCCAAATCGTATTTCTCATTGTTATAAAATGCATCTCCTGCATTTAATAAAGCACTTGCCAATGCAATGGAATCATTGGAGGCCCTCATTAATGTTATAGCTTTTGCATAATAATCATCTGCATTGCTATAGTTGCCCATGGCATTGTATGTGCTTGCAATAGCCATTGTTGCCGAACCTTGGCCAAGAGGATATTCAGCTTTAGCTGCAGCATCGAAACTTTTGATAAAAGACTCCAAAGCCGTCTCTATATTGCCTAGTTTATGATGAACATAGCCTTTTTGAAGATAGCCTCTATGTAAATATAAATAGTTTCGGTCGTTACTCGAGAGGTCTATCAACTCTTGAGCATATTTTAAGCATAACTCCAGATCATTCAGTTCATGAAAGGCTAAATTTCGAAGTAATTCTAATTTATCGACACCTACTAAATTTCCGTCAACATATATAACAGAAAGACTATCCGCAACCTTTTGGTCCTGGCTATAAATAAAAAAATTAAAGAAAAAAAAGCCTATCAAAATATAATAGGCTTTAAATTTAAGTTTCATATCCTATTTTAAGTATTTACTTTTATCTGAGGATCATATTGATGACTATTTCCGGAAGTATCCTTCCAATCGATGTAATAAGTCTCCGTGGACGGTACGTCAATAGTTGGGCTTACGGTTCCTTGCCAATTTTTGGAGCCACCACCTAGTGGCGCTGGGTCTGGGTTAAAAACATTTATTGAAGTTTCGTAATTCTTTATCGCTGTAATGGAGTCCACTCCAGAACTTGGGAGAACCACCCATGTGATTAATTCGCCTCGACTTGCGTTGGTTACGCCATTATCAGATAAGGTGAGAACACCTGTAGTGGTATTACTCCCAGTAATTGTAATTGATGCCATAATTTATTTATATTTAATTGGTTAATAATAAATGCCACTTTAACAGAATGATAGATTTAATGTTAAAGACATAACACCATTAAAACTGAATTAAAATGTTAAATAGGAAATGACATTTGTAGTTGGGGGTAATTCTGGAAATTAAAAGAATAGATATTAAAGTTAGGAAATTAATCTTTACGAAATATGTTTTTTATATAAAATATTTCTTTTTTCATGCGCTAACCTTCTCAAAATTAATGGGAAAGCGATATGTAATTGTAGAAATTTTAAGATTGGATAGTTTATTCACAACTAAAAAACTGTAGTGTTATCCAATCGATAAAGAATATGTTTTTTTATCGTTTATAAATTAGAATTTAATAAGACCAAATTTTAAACAAAAAAAAGGCTACATCTAGTAGCCTCTTTATTTTGTCTGCAGTTAATCTCTCAAACCTCGTCCTGGTGTGTATGGTGCACCGGCTTGGATGAGTTGCTCTTCCAGTTGTTTCATCTGCACTTTGGAGAGTTGTTCCATCTTTTGTTTAATGGCCGTAATTTGTGATTTGGCAATGGCATAACTATCACGATGTGTCTGTGTTGGTTGTGCAGTCGAGTATTTTTGCTCAAAGCCTATAATTCCCAAACGTGTTGCAGGACTTTGTTTTTGGTCCATATCGAGACTGCTTTTAATAGGATCTCCATAAAGTTCCAGTCGGATATCTTTCAAGGCATCTTCGATTGCCAAGGCTTGTTTAAACAAGGATTCAATCGGACGATCAGACAATTTGATGGCTTCTTTGATATATTTCAGTTTTTCATTCATCTCCTTGTTCAAATACTGAATGACTTCCAAATCAGTCTCCAAGGCTGCAATTTTCTTCTGGAATGCAACTTTGTCAGCCCTGTCTTTAGCGGGCATCACTGTATTATCCAAAGCTTTGACTTCAAATGTTACTGGTCCTGCCATATGAGTTGTTGAACCACCTTTTAATAACTGCATGTCCACAGTATAGGTGCCCGGCGCAATCAAGGTCCCCTCTTTTTTACTAGAAAAAGGATTGTAATACGAAGGCAAACTGAAATCCACTGGGTTTTGTGGTGTATATCTCAAGTCCCAATGAAAACGCTGCAAACCTCTAGTAACTGGTTTGGTATCCTTCTTCACAATATTACCACTGGCATCTTTAAACACAAAGAGCAATGTTGGTTTGTCCTCTTCTCGTTCAGCTTTTAATCTTTCGTAGCTTGGATATGGTGTGCTTTTATTTTTC
>JAGXIE010000194.1 GCA_024635765.1 Flavobacteriaceae bacterium
GTGTTTGCTTGCTAGTATTTTTATTTGATCGTCCAACATTGGGTCGATATAGGTTTTGATTAAACTTTTCATTTTTTCTCCTTGTAATGTAGTTCATCCTTTTTGGTCTATTAGTTGTTTTAAAATTAAACGCTTTAGCGTAATGACGAAGTCATCAATATCAGCAGACCGTGCGTGATGTGTACTCATAAGCCAACGGCTTTTGATAGCGAAGCGTCATACTTAATAATAAAGAGATCAGGATTATTTTTATTTTTAAAGGAGGGTATTTTTGATGAAGTGAAATTATGACGAGTTTGTTGTGTGATAAAAATGATGATTTATCGTAGATGATGTTAGGGTTTCACTAAAGGATATTATTTTAAGGAATGTGTTCTTGGTTCCGCCCGCATATGTTTTTTATTTAATATAAAATATACGAGCTTTTACATGGCTAATTTACAAGGTAAATATTACTGTTTTGCTGTTAGATTTTTTTCTCTAAACCAATGTTCAGCTTCAAGGGCTTCCCAAAAGGTTAGAAAGGTACTGTTCCAATCATAGTCGCTATCGGTCATTATTTGCGAGCTTCCATTGTTGGTATACTCGATGAATGGTATTGTAATTTTGTTAAGGCTGTCATTCTCGTTACAGTTTACAAATAGCCAGTCAAAAGCCATGGTTTCAAATTTATCCAAATTAATATCAGAGGCTGCACTTGATTGAAGCCACTCTTTTAGTTCGCCACACGTTTTTACTTTATTTTTTAAATTCATAATTTTCATAATGTATTTCTCCTATTATTATTTACATTTTGTAAGTCATTTTATTTCTCCTTTTTGTGTCAAAAAATAACAACTCGTTAATGATTATAAGTACTACATTTTAAAAAAAACAATTTAAATGCACTAAAAAGTTGACAAATAAATATTTTTGTTGTTTTAAATAAAATAATGTCAAATATCTTTCATGACTAAATCTTTGTGCTTATTTTAGAGTGGTTTTATCAGAGTGTGAGAGCTTGCTTGAATGAGTTATGTTTTCATGGGGGTAGTAATATATTATTAATTTTTAAATTATGAATAAGCAAATAACGATTTTGTTTTTCAACTTGTAATTTATTTGAAGTTGAAAAATAAAGAAGATTTCATTAATAAGAATCAGTTGAAAATAGACTTCTAAATAGGTTAGGACGTCATGCCTTGTGAGCGTTCGCTGGCAAATCATTTTGTTAAGTATTTATAATTTGTGATTTATTTTAAGTTATAACGCTTACCAAGTTCAGGGCTGTGATTTTTAGTTTATCCGAGCAGTGATTTTCATTAAATATAAGATTAATACTTAAATGAATGTTTGATTTACTTTCAATAGCCAATAGAATGGCTTAATTAAGTAAATTTATCACCATTATCATAATATAAGAATAACTAATGAATATAGTACAAATTGAAGAAGTTGTTAAAAATCTTGTCACTAGCACCGCATCAGGTGAATTTATTCAGTCAGATTTTATTTTTGAGTTGTTGTTGGCTTATGGTCACCGTAAACAGTCAGTGACTCGTTTGAAAACGGGTGAGCGTAATTTGGCTCGTGATGAAGTAGATACGGTTTTATGGAAGCGTAACCTTTACTTCAAGGTAGACAAAAACTCTGAATTGCATGGTGTTATTGATGATATGCAAAAAGAGAAGGTTGTTAACCGTCACAAGATTCGTTTTGTGATTGTGACTGATTTTGAAACCTTTTTGGCTATTGATACCAAAACAGGTGACTCGCTTGATATTGAGTTCAAGGATTTAGCGAAGAAGTTTGACTTCTTTTTACCTTGGGCGGGAATGGAAAAAGCCGTTTATCAAGGTGAAAACCCTGCCGATGTTAAAGCGGCTGAAAAACTAGCTAAGTTGTTTGATGAAATTAAGGCCGATAGTTTCGATAGCAGCACTGCAAACGATCCTGCCAAATTGCATGAGTTGAATGTATTTCTTTCACGCCTATTGTTCTGCTTCTTCGCTGAAGATACTAACATCTTTGCTGACAACCAATTTAGTGATGCAATTGCTTCTCATACTAATGAGGATGGCTCAGATTTAGCGAATTATCTAAAACGATTATTCACGGTGCTCAATCAATCTGAAGCAGAACGACCAGGCCTGCCAGATTATTTATCTGATTTCCCTTATGTAAACGGTGGTTTGTTTAAAGATGATATTCAGGTTCCAACATTCAGCCACAAATCTCGAAAGATTCTGATTGAATGTGGTGTAGAGCTAGATTGGTCTGATATTAACCCTGATATTTTTGGTTCGATGTTCCAGGCAGTTGTGCATACTGAGCAAAGAAGCAATATGGGGCAACACTATACCTCCGTGCCGAACATTATGAAGGTCATAGAACCGTTATTTTTAAATGACCTTTATGAAGAGTTAGATAAACATCAAGATAGCCAGAAAAAGCTTTTAGAACTTCAAGAGCGTATTGGCAAAATCAAAATATTTGACCCCGCTTGTGGATCAGGGAATTTCTTGATTATCGCTTACAAAGAGCTCAGAAAGCTGGAAATGGAAGTTCTAAAGAGGCTACAAGAGCTCGAATATGAAAAGTCTGGTCAAGCATTTCAACCCTTTTCAGTTATCAAGTTATCGCAGTTCTATGGAATTGAAATTGATGACTTTGCCCATGAAGTGGCAATTCTTTCGCTTTGGCTGACTGAGCATCAGATGAATGTGGCGTTTAAGGATGAATTTGGGGAGTCATTGCCGACATTACCATTAAAAAATGGAGGGAATATTGTTTCTGGAAATGCAACAAGACGTGATTGGAATGAGGTCTGTTCGATTTTGCATGAGAGTGAAAACTATATTCTTGGAAATCCTCCATACCTAGGTTCAAAACTACAATCAAAAGAACAAAAAAGTGATTTGCTGGAATGCTTTAAAGATTCATCAATTAAACCTAAAACTCTCGATTACATATTTTGTTGGTTCTTCAAAGCAAATAAATATATTAAAGATTCAAATAACTCTGCATTTGCTTTTGTTTCTACGAATTCGGCATTTCAGGGCGAGCAGGTAAGCTCTATGGCTAGAACTTTGTCATATAATGGCAATCATATTTTTTTCGCTCATTCTTCCTTTAAATGGACAAATAATGCTAGAAAAAATGCTGGTGTCACTTGCGTTATTGTTGGTTCTGAGTCAAGTTTAAGAAAATCTAAAAAGACTATTTATTCTGATTTAAATATTTTAAAAGCTAGTAATATCAATACCTATCTTATTGACTCTAGAGATATCCTGGTTACCAAGAGAAATAAGCCGCTATCTAATTTCCCTAGAATGAACTTTGGAAATATGCCTAACGATGGCGGAGGTTTAATTCTTTCTCCTGATGAGAAAGAAGATCTTTTAAGAGTGTCATCGGAATTGTCTAAAGTTATAAAACCACTTGTTGGTGCGAGTGAATTTATAAGAGGCTCAAAGAGGTTTTGTTTGTGGATAGAAGACAAAGATGCTGAATGGGTGCTTAAATTCCCCCAAATTCTACAGAAGGTTGAAAAAACAAAATTACATAGATTAAATAGTAAGGATGCAAGCTGTAACGCTTTGGCTACGAGATCTCATCAATTTCGAGATATGAATGTTGCATCCGCTTCTCAAATTATAGTGCCTCGTGTCACATCTGAGAACAGGGTTTATATACCAATTGGATATTTGGGGAATGATAGCATTATTTCAGATTCTGCTATGGCAGTTTATGATCCAGAACCATGGCTTTTTAGTGTTCTAACATCTCGTATTCACATGAAGTGGGTTGAAATTGTTGGAGGTAAGTTAGAGACTCGATTAAGGTATTCTGCTACGGTTATTTATAATACTTTTCCATTCCCCAATTTGTCAGTAACTCAAAAAGAAGCTCTTAATAATAGTGCATTAAATATTTTGAGTGTTAGAGAGAATTATTCTGATAAAACTTTGGCTCAACTTTATGATGAAGAAAAAATGCCAAATGAACTCAGAAATACTCATGAAGAAAACGATAAATTAGTTGAAAGCTGTTACCGCAAAAGCCCTTTTGAATCTGATGAGGAACGTTTAGAGTACCTTTTCAATCTTTACGAAAAAATGATTGCGGAGGAACAAGCTAATGCCTAATCTAGTAGATGTTACCTACCAACAAACAGGTGCAAGCACCTCTACCAATGAAATGGGGATGCGAGCGATGCAGGCTCGTGCTTATGGGGCTCGTGATAGCCAATATCTTCTCTTAAAAGCGCCTCCAGCATCAGGTAAGTCTCGTGCTTTGATGTTTTTAGCATTAGATAAATTGCATAATCAAGGTGTTAAAAAAGCTATTGTTGCTGTTCCAGAGCGTTCAATCGGTGGTTCATTTTCTACCACTGAGTTAAGCAAGTTTGGTTTTTTTACCGATTGGATTATTAAAGATGAAAACAATCTTTGTACGCCAGGTGGTGATAAAAGCAAAGTTAAGGCCTTTAAGCGTTTTATTGAAGGCTCTGATGATGTTTTGGTTTGTACACATGCCACCTTACGTTTTGCGTTTGAAGAGTTAGAAGATTCGGTTTTTAATGATGTGCTATTAGCGATTGATGAATTTCATCATGTTTCCGCAGATGGAGGGAATGTTCTTGGTGGTGTTTTAAAGTCCATGATGAGCAATTCCACTGCTCATATTGTTGCGATGACAGGTTCTTATTTTCGTGGCGATAGCGTTCCTGTTCTAACGCCTCAAGATGAAGCTAAATTTGATAAGGTTTCATTCAACTACTATGAGCAGCTTAATGGTTATACACATCTTAAATCGTTAGGAATTGGCTATCACTTCTATCAAGGGCGTTATATGGATGCTATTGGTGAGATACTGGATACAAACAAAAAGACTATTGTTCATATTCCAAACGTTAATTCAGGTGAATCGACCAAAGACAAATATGATGAAGTCGATGCTATTATTGAGATCATGGGTGAGTTTGTCAGTAAGGATAAAGAAACAGGAATTATCATCATAAAAACTCATGATGGCCGTTTCCTTAAGGTAGCAGACCTTGTTGAAGAAGAGGGTCGAGATCGAGTGGTTGAGTATCTTCGAAATATCGAAAGCATTGATGATATGGACATCATTATTGCCTTGGGTATGGCAAAAGAAGGTTTTGACTGGGAATATTGTGAACATGCTCTAACAGTTGGGTATCGAGGTTCATTAACTGAAATCGTACAAATCATTGGTCGTGCCACTCGTGATAGCTCTAATAAAAACCATGCCCAATTTACCAATTTGATTGCCCAGCCTGACGCACAGGATGATGAGGTTAAGCTATCGGTCAATAATATGCTGAAAGCGATTACCGCTTCATTACTAATGGAGCAGGTATTAGCCCCTTCCTTCAAGTTCAAAACGAAGCGAGATAATGATACTGATGCAACACCACCAGGTACTTTAAAGATTAAAGGATTTAAAGAGCCAAGCACGGCAAAAACCAAAGCCATTATTGAAAACGATTTAACAGACCTTAAAGCAGCGATTTTGCAAGATGCCAAGATCATAGCGGCCTCGGCTGGAAAGATTGATCCAGAGGTGGTTAATAAGGTTCTTATCCCTAAAATTATTCAAACAAAGTACCCTGACTTAACCAAAGCTGAACTTGAAGAGGTTCGTCAATATGTAACTGTCGATTCTGCGGTGAGTACAGCCGAAATTAAAGAAGTTGGTGATAAGAAGTTCATCCGTATGGCTGATAAGTTTATCAATATTGATGACCTACACATTGATTTGATTGACTCGGTGAACCCTTTCCAAAAAGCCTTTGAAATCCTATCTAAAGATGTCACTGTGAACGTGCTTAAGCTGATAAAAGAATCCATTGAAGCAACCAAGATTAGTATGTCTGAAGAAGAAGCAATTGTTCTGTGGCCCAAGGTAAAAGAGTTTGTTCTGAAGTATGGCAAAGAACCACAACTTGAAACCAGTGACTTGATTGAAAAGCGTTTAGCAGAGTGTTTGATATATATTCGTGAACAACGTAGAAAGCGTGGGGTTTAAGAAAATTATGGGGATGCCAAAAGTTGAAGATGAGTTAGGAAAGCTATGTATATGGGCGGATGAGAAAGTAATTAGTGAAGATTATTTGCCTAGAGATAGGGAGTCTTTATTAAGTCTATCATCTTTATTTATTCCCTCTCAGGTTGCCGAACTTCCAGATTCTATAGGGGTGCTTGCTGAATTAGTTGAAATTGAAATCTGGATGAACACGTTAAAAAAACTTCCAGATTCTATTGGACGTTTGTCTAAGTTAAATAGGTTAGAGCTCTCGAAAAATAAGCTTACAGAGCTTCCAGACTCACTAGGAGAGCTAAAAATCCTAAAAGAGCTAGATCTTAGCGAGAACAGGTTAAGTGTATTACCGGTCACCATAGGTAATCTCAAGATGTTGGATTATCTGAATCTTAATGCCAATCAGTTGAGCAACCTTCCTGACACTTTCAAAGAGTTAAGAGAATTAACTTACCTTGGATTGTGTAATAACATATTCTTCGAAGTTCCAGCTCAAATAAGAGACCTTACTGAGCTAAAAACTTTGAACTTGGCTGGGAATAAAATAGAGCTTTTACCTGAATGGATTGGTGAGCTTACAGAACTAACAGGACTTTCTTTATCATCAAATAAATTGACAAAACTTCCTGATTCATTAGGTAGCTTAACTAAATTAGAGTGGTTGTTTATTGATAGGGAGTTGATTTCTATGAACCTGAACAATAAAAAATTAATTGATTCAAATGTCGATGTGCTTAATAAATTAAAGAAAGCATCGCCTAAATGTTCGTTGAATTTAACCTGATATGATTTCAATTGATGGTAATAAAAATCCCAAGGAAACTATTCGATGATTGATACAGAAAACTGGCTTGAAAATATGATTGCTGACGATAATTTAGGGTTATTGAATGTCAAAAAACGAAACTCTGTACCGACAGAAGATGAGCAACTTGTTTCAAAGTTTAACGAAATCAATGAGTTTTTCTCTAAGAACGGCCGTGAACCAGAATCGAATATGGCAAACATCAGCGAATATATGCTTGCAAGTCGTTTAAAGGCAATTCGTGAGAATCACGACCAGTATATGGCTCTGGCTGACTATGATGAATTCAATTTACTCCCTGAGCATCAAGAAGGATGAGGTATGAATATACATCCTAAGACGACTTCCTTATGGCGAGAAGTAAGAATCTTCGCAAATGTAATGTGGACCTCTATTATTTTAGGAGTAATTTACCTAATAGAGTATTTTACTGGATACGGTATTTACGCTTTGGCAGTCTATGCCGTTTATGGGATAAATTCTTTACAAAACCTGCAAACAATTAATGCTGTTGAAATTGAAAATTTTATTTCATCCTTTGATCAAAGAATGTCTCGTATTGAAAATAAACTTGAACTTGATGAGTTTGAATATGTAATTCCAGATGATCGCCTTTCTAAATTAGATGAGCGGCTTGATGAAGTTGACATGCGTTTAACCGATGTTGAAGAGCGAGGTTATTGATGAGCGATATTAAATCATTGGATGATATCTTTAATGATGATGAAATGGGTCTTTTGGATGATGGTCAGGATAGTATCTTTGAACTGAAACATGTTTCCTCAAAACAACGTGCTGAAGCTGATATGGTTGCCAAGCGAAAGCGTTGTAAAGACTTTGATAAGTACAAAGATTTATTTATTAAGGTTCAAGGTGAATTGAAGGCTGGTGAGAGAAAGCTACTACCATTCAATGATAAAGGTGAACAGTTAGTACCTGGAAGCTACTATGTTCTTGGAGGGATTTTACTTTATTTAGAGCATATTGATTTCACTTCCGATGAAAAAACAATAAATGGAAAACGTTACAGGAAAGATGGGCGGACTCGCTGTATTTTTGAAAATGGTACAGAATCTAATATGCTGTATCGTTCCCTTGCCAAATCTCTCTATCAGGATGGAAAGATAGTCTCTGATACAAATGAAGAGTCGGATTCTAACTTCTATAAAAACTTTGGCGGTGTTACGGATGAGGATACCTCAACCGGCTTCATTTATGTTTTAAAATCACAAAGCACCGATCCAAGAATTCAGTCTATTGATCATCTATATAAAATCGGTTTTTCGACAACTACCGTTAAAAAACGTATTGCAAATGCTTCAAAAGAGCCAACTTATTTAATGGCTCAAGTTGAGGTTATTGCTGAATATCAAGCCTTTAATATCAATGCACAGAAGTTTGAAAATCTTTTGCATGCATTCTTTGGTAAGGCATGCTTGGAGTTGGAAGTCGCTGATAAAAATGGCGTGTTACATAGACCACGAGAGTGGTTTGTAGCGCCAATTGATGTCATTCAACAAGCAATTCAGTTGTTGGTTAATTGTCAGATTTTGCATTATAGATATGATTCACAACAAAAAGTAATTGTGATGAGGTGATTTGAATGCTTGACCAATCGTTTTCGACAGAAAATTTTAGAAAAATATTCGACTATGAAAATAGAAAAGGTGTATTTCTTGAGGGTAGATACTTTGACTCCCTTGCAGATATCACTCATCAGATTAAGCATCAACATTCCTTAATCAAAGGACTGAAGAATGAAAGTTCTTTATTATCTGATCAGGAGTGCTTTGAAAAAAAAGAGTCTTTAAACCTTCAAATGGAAGGACTTAAGAAGCAAAAGGAAAAGATTCTTACTGAGCACTTGGAGGTTTTATCTGAAAAAGTACAGGATAGAAGTTTTCAGTTTTCCTTAAAAAACGGCCGTGTTAATTCTAAAACTGTATACAAAGCTCATCATGACCCTGCATCGTATTTTGCACTTAAGCAAATTCAGTACAATTTAAGAAAGCTATTCAAAGTAAAGCAGAGTAATAGGTACCAAATAATTTGTCAGTTGAGAGAATTGCTTTCTGACAAGATTCCCAAGTTCGTAATAAGAACTGATATTAAAAGCTGCTATGAATCAATCCCCTCAAAAAAATTACTAGGCTTTTTAAATAAGGGCACGTTACTCAGTTTTCATTCAAAAGTATTGATTAAGAAACTTATTTCAGAATACAAGTTATTAAGCTCAGGTGATTTAGGATTGCCTCGAGGAATTGGGGTTAGTGCTTACTTGGCGGAAATTTACCTGAGGGAGCTTGATTACAAAATAAAAAAAATACCAAATATTTTGTACTATGCACGGTATGTCGATGACATAGTAGTGATTTTTAAAAAAATACCAAATGAAAATTTCGATGATCAATTGAATCTGATAAGAAAGAGTTTTTCTGAGCTTGAGTTAACGGCTAACGAAGACAAAACATGTGATTTCGAGGTAGATGGCTCTAAGAACCACCAGTTTGAATATTTGGGTTATAAGCTTATGTTTGGTAATGGTAATGTCCAAATAGCTTTGGCTAATAAAAAAGTGCAGAAGTATAAAGCTCAAATTGATTTAGCATTTAAGCTTTATGAAAAGCAAAGGTTAGTTAATGAAATAAGAGCAAGAAGGCTTTTAGAAAAAAGAGTCAAATTTCTAACGGGCAATACTAACTTAGTAAATAATAAAAAACATGTGCGTACAGGAATATATTTTTCAAATAGTTTAATAACCACATCACAGCCATTAAAGACGTTAGACACTCATTTAAGCCAAAAGACACGCTTAATCGAGCATGAGCGTCTAAAAAGAAGGTTAGAGTCGTTTTCTTTTGTGAAAGGGTTTGACGAAAAAACATTTCATACCTTTAGTATCCAAGATTTAACTCTAATTACGGAGGGTTGGAATAGTGTCTCGTAAGAAGATAAGGATAAAGTATAAAGAAATTAGAAGCATTTTATCCGACATGCTTCCATATGAAGTGCCTTTAACTTTTACAAATAGGCACTTTTATAAGTTTTTATTAAAAAACGATGTTCATATAGAAAATAATTGTCTTATATGGAAGGAAGGTTCAGGGTTTGTCGATGAAATTATTTTAGTTTTGTTTGGCTTTAGGAGTCATGACAATATAAATTCAATTGTAAAAATAAGAACTAGGGAACCCGAGAGTTATAAGCAATATCCTTTAGGTGAAAACAAAGCTCTTATTCCTTTCAATTATAAGATTAATCATAAGGTCAATGAGTTCCGAGATTTATCTGTTCCTCACCCACGATCACAATTGCTTGTTTCTAATTTCTATCAGCAGACAAAAGAATTAATAATTTATTTTTCGTCATTAAGCCCATTTTCAATTAGAAAGCCTGCAAAAGTGGCAATTTATAAGTTTCATAAAGATAAAGTTCATTATGAAAAGCTTTCAGAAGAAGATCCAAGCTTAGTTGAAGAAACTGACAAAGAATATGAGAATTTAAGATCTTTTTTTTCATACAAAGAATATGGGAATATTCATAAATTTTACGAATCTCCAGTGTTTCATAGGTGTGAAAAGAAGTTTAATAAATTGCTAAAACTTGATGTCTCTAAGTGTTTTGACAGCATCTATACACATTCTATCGCTTGGGCAATTTATGACAAAATTGTTGTAAAAGAGGCTATCAAAGCTAGTACGAATTCATTTGCAGGAAAGTTTGATTCATTAATGCAGAATATGAACTATGGAGAAACCAATGGGATTTTGATTGGTCCAGAATTTTCAAGAATCTTTGCTGAAATGATTTTGCAAGCTGTAGATAAGAATATTGAAACGGCTTTAGCGAAAGAGGGATTGTTTAACCGGAGGGATTATGAAATTTTTCGATACGTTGACGACTATTTTGTATTTTTGGATTCTTCTGAGCATGAAGAGCTGGTGGTAGAGGCTTTCAGTCATTCTCTGAAACAGTTTAATCTTCACTTAAACTTATCTAAGTCAGAAGTTTATGAAAAGCCGATTATTACAGGAATAACAATCGCAAAGAACAAAATAGCTGGATTGCTTGATAAAGAGATAAAGTACGACCTTCAAGAATCGGAAGATGAAAATGGTGATCAATTTTTTAAGGGTAATATTTATATTAATTCAAATGCATTAATAACAGCATTCAAAACAGTTCTTAAAGAAACATCGGTAGCTTATAAAGACATACTTAATTATTCACTCGCTTTGGTTGAAAAAAGGGTGGACTTAATTGTTAAAAACTATTCAAAAATTAGAAAAACACCTGCAGTAGAAAGGCAGGTTGCCAAAGCTATTATTTCGTTACTTGAATTTGTCTTTTTTATTTATTCTGTTTCTCCACGTGTTAATACGACTATTCGGTTAAGCAGGGTGCTAAAAAAAGTTTTTAGCTTTATAAAAGGTCTATCGGCCTTGTATAGAGGCAATATTGAGGGCTTGGTATTTAGCGAATTAAGTAATTTTTTGAAAAAAAATAAAACAAATTATGCGACTCAGGTGGAGACTCTGTATTTACTGGTTTCATTAGCAGAACTTGGAAAAAACTACTGGCTTGATAAGGAGTTGTTAAAGGACTATTTTGGCCTAAAAGGAAATGGCGTAGAAGGGATTGAAAATACGTTTGAACTGAATTATTTCTCGGTTACTGTTCTTTTCTTCTATATGAAAAACAAGAAAAGGTATGCTGATGTGAAGGCTTGGTTGGAAGCTTATGTACTTAATAAATTTTCCAATAATAAAGATACTCTTCTAAAGGATGCAGAATTGTGCCTCTTGCTTTTTGATGTTTTAACTTGCCCTTATATTAATGATGAATTCAAGCTACAGCTTGTTGAGAGTTATCCTCAAGTTTTAGAAGCGAATAGACAGGCTTTCATAGATGAATTTAAAGGTAAAGAATCTTTAAGATTTACAACTTGGATGGATTTTGATTTTGGAAAAGAACTGGACGCAAAAAGAAGCCAGGAAGTATACTAACGTTAGCGCTTCGAACTGACCCAATGACTCTTACGGGGAGTTGCACACACATGCGCTTTTGATTGTGATGTATGTATAAGCGTCACGGTTGATAAAGCAGTCTTGTCGAGCTGCTTATTTTCTTTACGTTTATAGCCTTTCTAAATTAACTTTTGAAAAATGACGTTAATTTTGTAAACTTGATGTATGGTAAGATTCTAAAACTTAGACGGGTTTTAGCCAGGTTGTTCATAATATGCAACCATATGTATCTCGCTACAATTATCAATTGTAAAAACTCTTTTCATAAGTATCATTCAATACTGGAGCTAGTTGAATCCTCTTTTGATTATTAGGGTGAGTTTCGATAACTTGGATGAAGGGTAAAGTTTGGGTATAATCCGAGTCTATTAGGGGGGGGTATTATGAATACTATAGAAAACGTTTGTGATTATGTGATTAGTAGTGTGATTGAGGCTGGAGAGGGTTTAAATAACTTGAAGCTCCAGAAGCTGCTTTACTATGTGCAAGCTTGGCATTTAGTTTTTGAAGATGCACCTCTAGTTGATGAAAAGTTTGAAGCGTGGGTTCATGGCCCTGTATCACGTGAGGTTTTTAGTCGATTTGCATCTGAAAAATCATTGTATTCTGATGTTTTAATTGGAGATGTAAGGTCTGATTTTACTCCCGCATCTTTAACGGATTCACAGCGTGAACATATTGATAGAGTTTTGTCAGTTTATGCTAAGTTTTCAGGTTCTCAGCTTGAAGAGATGACTCACAGAGAAGACCCTTGGGTAAAAGCTCGAAATGGTTGTGAACCATGGGAGAGATGCTCAGTTTCTATTGATGAAAATTTAATGAAGGAATATTATTCACTTCGTTTGAAAGCATGAAAATTCCTGTCTTAGACCAGATTCCAGGCAAAAATAAAGAACCAGTTGTTCTTTCTAATCCTAAAGTAGTTAACTGGACGTTCTCATTTCGATATTGGCGCCAAGTTGATTTTTTTGGCTTATCAGGAGCAGAATCAAAATGGTTTGTTTCTTTGCTTGAAAAGTTAAAGGAATTATCTTATTTTGAAGTTGAAAAGTTTGTTGAGGATAGTTCTCAAAAGAGTGCTTGGCGCTATCATCCTATAAACTGGTCCCAAAAAAACATTCCTATCAAGAGAGATGACTTAGAGTGGGTTGATACTCAATATTTGGAAAATGAAGATGAGTTTCCACTACTGCAATTCCAAATTTCTAGGGCGTTAGGAAGGGTTGTTGGATTTTGGGATGAAAAGAAGATTTTCAATATCGTATTACTTGATCCTTTGCATAATATCCAACCCTCCAAGTCGCATTCATATCGTGTAGATAAAACGGGAATTTTAGGGTGCGAATATAGCTCTATTAAGCGACAATTACCCTGGCCGGTCTAGCGACAATTATCTTGGCCGGTTGATCTGATAAAGTTCGGTACAGCAGAACGGAGGAATTCACTGTGCCGGGAATAAGAATCACAGATCAACAGGTCACTATATATATGA
>JAGXIE010000195.1 GCA_024635765.1 Flavobacteriaceae bacterium
ATGCGGACGGCCTTATCACAGAATCAATCGGCAGTTTTGACGAAAAAGAATACCATAGACAGCTCAACCTTAAGTAATTCATTAAAATAGAATTCATTCAGGTTTCAAGCTGGACATTAAAGAATTAGTGTTGCCTGAATTCATGTTTGAAACCGAACTTTAAGTACATATAGCTAAATAATACTTTAAACTAAAAAAATCATGAATTTAGGACTGAAGGGAAAAAACGCAATAATTACAGGTGCAAGCAAAGGCATAGGAAGAAGTATTGCCTTAATACTTGCCGAAGAAGGTGTCAACGTGGCCATTTGTGCCCGCGGTGAGGAAGCACTACGAACGACTGAAAAAGAACTACTTGAAAAGGGCGTTAAAGTATTTGCTCAAACTTGTGATATTGGCGATACAAAGCAATTAGAAAGCTTTCTAGACAATGTAAAAAGTCAATTTGGAACCATCGATATTTTAGTCAACAATGTCTCGGCTTTAAGCCTGGGCGATGACTATAACGATTGGGAAGCCTCAATAAACGTTGATTTATTGGGCAGTGTCAAAGCCACGAGAAAAGTCATCCCTTGGATGATAGATTCTGGCAGTGGCAGTATTTTATTTATTTCATCGGTTTCCGGACTTGAATCTGGTTCGCCTGCCGCGTATGCAGCATCTAAAGCGGCACTTATCAGTTATTCAAAAACAATAGCCGTACAATTGGCGCCAAAAAACATTCGGGTAAACACCATCGCACCGGGTTCTGTTGAATTTCCTGGCGGACTTTGGAAAATGGCTAAAAAACACGATCGCCTTTTTTATGATAAAATGCTCGGTACTATTCCGTCAGGAAGAATGGGAACTCCTGATGAAATCGGCAAGGTAGCCGCTTTTATAGTGTCACCTTGTGCCAGTTGGGTAACTGGAACATGTCTTTCGATAGATGGTGGACAACATAAATCGAATTTATAACTATTAAAAATCATTTAAACTAAAACCAACTTGTAAAAATAACAAAATATGAAAGTATCAGCTTTTGCGGCCAAAGGGCCTCATCAAAAATTAGAAGCTTTCTCCTACGAAATGGGAGAACTTGGATCAGAGGAAGTGGATGTCAAAATCCTCAATTGCGGGGTCTGTCATTCGGACCTCAGCATGATGAATAATGATTGGGGAATGACCGCTTACCCTATAGTCCCAGGTCACGAGATTATCGGCGAAGTAGTAGCCGCCGGCGAAGCAGTTAAAAATATAAAAGTTGGAGATAAAGTGGGTGTGGGCTGGTACTCAGGATCCTGCATGTCTTGCCATGAGTGCATGGATGGGTCTCATCACCTCTGCGCCTCTGCAGAATTCACCATTGGTGGCCGACATGGCGGTTTTGCAGATTATGTAAGAAGTCATTGGTCATGGGCCATTTTATTACCAGAAGGCATCAACTTGGCAAAAGCCGGTCCATTGCTATGTGGAGGAATCACTGTCTTTAACCCAATACTAATAGCAGGTGTAAAAGCAACAGACAAAGTAGGCGTCATCGGCATCGGAGGACTGGGTCACATGGCACTCAAGTTCCTAAATAAATGGGGCTGTGAGGTGATTGCCTTCAGCTCCAACCCAAGTAAAAAGGAATCCATTTTGGCAATGGGAGCTACCAAAGTGGTAGATTCCACGAATCCTGAAGAATTGGCTAAAATCGCCGGTACCTTAAATTTTATTTTAAATACGACCAACGTAACCCTGGATTGGAATTCTTATTTGGTGGCACTGGCTCACAAGGGAAAATTTCACAATGTCGGTGCAGTATTGGAGCCCCTGGCCATTCCGGCTTTTACACTACTGACCGGACAAAAATCAGTTGGAGGCAGTCCACTTGGAAGTCCAGCGCTGACCCGAACCATGCTGGAATTTTGCGTTCGCCATGACATCTATCCGATTACCGAAGAGTTTCCCATGGCAAAGGTGAATGAAGCCATAGCACATTTAAAATCAGGAAAAGCACGTTTTCGAATTGTATTGAAAAACTAAAAGCTATTTAATGGCTATGAATAAGATGTGAAGATACATGTCAATTAAAATCAAAACAGCCTTTTCAGAAAACCATTTTTATCAAAAAAAATAACGATTCCCTTTTAAGTTGTATTAATTATTGAGAAGCATAAATCAGATGAATCTTTTAAATTAAAACCATAATCAAAATGAAAAAATCAACACTACTACTCACTATCGCTTTTTTAAGTTTGACAGCATTTGCGCAAAAAAACAACATTGACAAAGACATTAAAATGTACGCCCAAGTGTGGGATGACATTGTCAACAAAGGTGAGATTGACCTTATCAACGACAAGAATTTCGACACAAACATCGTCATGGTATCAAGTCCAGAAAATATCGTTGGCATCGATGCCTTCAAAGCCTATTACCAAAATTTCATTACAGGCTTTTCCGATAGAAAATTTACAGTTAAAAACATCTTTGGGCAAGGCGACCAACTTGTTAAACATTGGCACTTTACAGGGAAACACACAGGTGATTTTTTTGGAATCCCAGCCACAGGAAATACTGTGGATATTGAAGGTGTCACCATCGCAAAGATGAAAAATGGAAAGATTGCCAAAGAACAGGATTTTTTGGACAGTTCTGTGATGATGCAACAATTGGGATTGGTTTCCGACCCGAATAATGTCGCAGTCATCGATGGACTTTACAACGCTTTTGCCACAGGTGATGTTCCTTCTGTTTTAGGAGCGATGGATGCAAACATTGTTTGGAATGAAGCCGAAGGAAACAAATTGGCTAAAGGCAACCCATATATTGGACCTGATGCTGTTTTGAATGGTGTTTTTGGACCTCTCATTGCTGAACATGAGTATTTTAAAGTAGCTGACATTCAACTTCACGACATGAGCAACAATCAGGTATTGGCAACGTTGCGCTATGATGCAAAAAATAAGGCAACTGGAAAGGCTTACAATGCGCAAGTGGCGCATCTTTGGACGTTGAAAGATGGGAAAATAACAGCTTTTCAGCAATATGTGGATACCAAAAAGCTTGCGGATTCGGAGAAAAAATAATCAGTTTGTCTGTTCGAGCGCAGTCGTGAACTAAAATTTTCTAATTGTAAACAAGGTCTCAACTGCCCTCGACCAGACTTCTAAAACTACTTTTTAGAAACCTCATTATAATTAAATTAAACATAACCAACATGAAAACAGTACTCATCACAGGAACAAGCAAAGGCATCGGCCTTGAAACAGCTTTATCATTCGGTCGCGCAGGCTACAAAGTATTTGCAACCATGCGGAATCCCGATAAAGCTTCAGAATTCAAGCAAACCATCAAAAACGAATCACTGGACATCACAATCTCAAAAATGGATGTCGATTCTGATGCTTCCGTAAAGCATTGTATAGATGAAATCATGCAAAAACATGCTTCGTTGGATGTGCTCGTCAACAATGCAGGAATCGAACGTCATGGCTCTATTGAAGAAATGACGATGGATGATTTCCAATCCGTTATGAACACCAATTATTTTGGAGTCCTTCGCTGCACAAAGGCATTGCTGCCTCACATGCGTAAAAACAAAAAAGGTTGCATCATTAATGTTGCTTCAATATCAGGTCATATTGCCAATAGTCCATTGGGTGCTTATGCAGCAAGTAAATTTGCGCTTGAGGCGATCAGTGAGGCATTGGCACAAGAAGTAAAACCGTTTAACATTAGGGTTGCCATCGTAGAACCAGGTATCATCAATACCGAAATGGCTGCCAATATTTGCGTCGATGGCAACTCTATCTATCCGCATTCCAAAAGGCAAGCTGGACTATTTGTAGCAGCGTTAAAAACACCAACGCCACCAACTCTCGTCGCAGACAAAATCTTGGAAATTTCAGAAAGCAACACTTGGAAATTAAGACACCCTGTAGGTCCAGATGCAGAACCATTTATTGCATGGCGAGCTTCATTGACTGATGAACAATGGGTAGATTGGAATGCTTGCAGTGATAACGACTGGTATAATGCGGTGGAGCGGGATTTTGGTTTGAATGCGAGATAAATAATATTTTAGCAATTGTAAGCAATTTAATCCTACACCAATAAAACCTTTTTTATATTATGAAAAAACAACTTCTTCTATACCTTTTTGTTTGTCTCTCTTTTTCGTCTATTTTTTCACAATCTAAAGAATTGCCAAAGATTGATTTGGTCAAAGCTAGGACACTTGTAGATAGTTTTGACAAGCAATTCTCCAAACATTTTTTTGATGGAGATTCCATTGCAATTTATAATATGTATGCAAAGGACGCCACTTTTGGACCTTTAAAAGGGGACGATATTCTCAAATCTTGGGGTAGACAAATACGCAATTCAATTAAGAACGACACCCGCAATTTAATTTTCACATCCATTCTTCTAACGACTGACAATGAGTACTTATTCGAAGTTGGAAAATATGAATCTAAAGACAGTAAAGGCAATGTAAAAAGTGAGGGTAAATATTTAATGGTATTAAAACAAGAAGATGGGGAATGGAAAATATATCGAGATATGGGATTGTAAAACAGAAGTATATCAAACTATAAAATGAAATCAATGAAAGATAAAGTCGCATTAATCACAGGAGCAAGTAGTGGTATCGGAAAATCAACCGCAGAAGCCTTTGCAACTAAAGGCGCAAAGGTCGTAGTTGCAGCTAGACGAAAAGAAGAACTCGATAGTTTAGTAGTTTCCATTAAGTCCAAAGGAGGACAAGCCTCTGCCATACAAACAGATGTTTCTGACTCAAAAAGCGTGGAGCAAATGGTTGCACATACTATGAAAGTATTCGGTCGATTGGATTTTGCAGTAAATAATGCAGGTATAGAAGGTAAACTAAATATGATAACTGACCTTGAAGAAGACGATTGGGACCAAGTTATTGACATCAATCTTAAAGGTGTATTCTTATCTATGAAATATGAGGCCAGAGCTATGTTAAAATTAGGCCATGGTGGAGCCATTGTAAATATTGGTTCGGTCAATTCATTTCTAGGTTTTCCCACAGGATCAGCTTACGTTACCTCAAAACATGGCCTCATAGGTTTGACCTCCAGTGTTTCTGCCGAATTGGGACCAAAGGGCATCCGAGTCAATCTGTTATGTCCTGGAGCTGTTGTTACACCGATGCACCAACGTTTACGAGGCATAGTAGGTGATGATCTGTATGATAAGCATTTGTTACCTACAGTTCATTTGCAACGCGCAGGTCGTCCAGAAGAAATAGCACGAGCCATCGTGTTTCTATGTTCGGATGATGCCAGCTATATCACTGGTTCAACACTTACGGCAGATGGTGGACTCACATTGACAATGTAACCAATTTATAAAAACCACGAAATGAAACATATACTAATTACTATCACCTGCTTCCTAACATTCAGCACAATTAGTCTGAGTCAGTCGAAATTAACTAAATATGAAAAAGTCAAAGTGCACATCATTGATTTGGAAACATCATGTTGTGACGCTTGGAAAAATAAAAATTCCGAATGGTTTCAAACGAACACCACAGAAGAATTTTTATCCATCAATTCCAACGGCATCAGTACTAAATCAGAGGTTATTGAATCTATCCATGATTGCGATTTAAAGAGGGTTAACCTTGAAGATATCGAGTTTGTTAGAATTCAAGACGAGGAAGTGATAATGACCTACATCGCCAATCAAGAAGGTTCTTGTAGCAAGAAAAAACTTACAAGCAAATTACGAGTAAGGGTCAATTACGTGAAACATGATAATAAGTGGCTTAGAGCTCTGCACATAGTAACACCAAGTAAAGATTGAACCAACTAATTAATAACCAACAACCAGTATGGATAGTATTCTTAAAACATTAACCAGTTTTGATACAGACATTATGTTTGTAATTCTTTTGGCTCTGTTTTTTACGTTAGAACAAGTCTTGGAAAAAGGTTTATCATTCAAGAAAAATAGTACGCACTTATTCCACAGTGCCTTACTACAAACAGGTTACATTCTATTGAATATTGCAACAGCTTCGGTTTTTGTATTCTTCTTTGATTGGATAGTTCAATACAAGATTGGCCTACTTAACCAAATTGAAATCCCATATATTCTAAAAATATTCATCGGCATTTTAATTCTTGATTTTGTCGGGTATTGGGCACATCGATTAAACCATATCTGGTCACTGTTTTGGCGTTTGCATCGTGTGCATCATAGTGATACTAAAATGGACAGTTCCACTTCGTTCAGGGCGCATCCTTTTGATGTGTTTCTTGACAATGCTACGCTTATTGTTGCCGGTATCGTTTTTGGTTTGGATATTAATATCATCGTTTTACGCTGGGTCATCTACATGCCTTTATTTGTAATCCATCACACCAACTATAAATTTCCTGTTTGGGTCGATGCCGTGTTTGGAAAGGTATTCGTGACTCCCAATTTGCACAAAATACATCATCATCAAGATCAGGAATTTACAGATTCAAACTATGGAAACATCTTTATTTTTTGGGACAAACTTTTTGGAACTTATAAAGAATTGCCAGTACAAGAAATTAAATATGGACTAGTAGAATTTGAAGACTCAAAAAAGCAAACCGCTTGGTATTTATTGGTGAGTCCTTTTCTTAATATCAAACGGCTTGATAAATAAATTGTTTATGCAATGATAAAATTCTTCAGAACCATCCGCCAAAACCTTCTCAATGAAGGCAAAACCACCAAGTATTTTAAATACGCCATCGGCGAAATCATTCTTGTGGTTATTGGGATTTTGATTGCTTTGCAAATAAACAATTGGAACGAAAACCAAAAATCAAAAAAAGACGAGCGCTACGTCCTAACTGAAGTATTAAAAAATCTTGAGGAAGATGCTTTATTGGTCGATGAAATTATCGCACAACGCCAGAAGGCAAAAGCAGCAGTCATATCTCTACAAAAATTTGTAAATTCCCGAACTAAAGATACTGATTCCTTGCAATTTCACTTGGTCAATCTATTAACGTTCGAAAGATATTTCCCTATTAATAATGCCTATGAAATATTGAAATCTAAAGGTTTGCAACTCTCAAATAATGAGTTGACCACTAAAATTTCGAGATATTACGATTATGAGCAACCAAAGATGAGCAATAGTATTCTTGACATTGAAGTAACAATCCTCAAAATTTTTAATGATAGAAACGGTTTCGTCCAATTCATGTCGCTTATAGAAAAAGATAAACGCATGGTTGTGAAAAATCCTGATGATCCTATTTTTATCGAGGAATTATCTTTTTTTCTTATAGCTTTTCAAGATAATAATGGTGGTACTTTAGAGAAGTTATTAGTCTTTAGGGATATCAATAAACAACTACGTGAACAAATAACGAATGGGTTGAAAGAACTGAATTAAATAGAATTGGGTAATAAATCAAAATGACGTTAAGCACATCAAACTTAAGAATTCTTAAATCAATCCTTTTAGTATTAATCACCTCACAACTCTATTCCCAAACAAATGAGAACATCAAAAATAGTGAGGTTTCAGGCAAACTACAAAATGAATCAAAACAGGAAATTGTGTACGCTGCTGTTTCCTTGTTTCAGAATGATTCCATCTATGTCAATAGTGTCATTAGCTCACCAACTGGAGATTTCAGAATTCTTAATGTGCCAGCGGGAAATTATACAATAAGAATTGACCATAACGAATATGCTTCTCACGTTTCAGAATCATTTACAGTTTCCAATAGTGAACAAAAAGTACTTCCAACCATCATTCTAAAACCAGTTGACAACACCTTGGATGAAGTTATCATAACCACAAAAAAAGCCTTAATAGAAGTCAAAGCCGACAAATTAATCTTTAATGTTGCTAGCAGTCCAAGTGCGTCCGGAACGAATGGACTGGATTTACTGAAAAAAGCACCAGGCGTATCTCTCGATATGGATAACAACATTTCACTCTTGGGAAAAGGTGGTGTTCAGATTTACATCAACAATGTGCCTTCAAGATTATCTGGTACTGACCTTGCCACATTTTTACAAAGTATGACCTCAGACAATATAGACTCCATCGAAATAATATCAAATCCATCCTCGAAATACGAAGCTGAAGGCAATGCTGGCATCATTAACATCCGAATGAAAAAAAATATGGCATTGGGTTTCAACGGAAATGCCACGTCCAGTTTCACTCAAGGACAATATTTGAGATATAGTAATAGTGTTTCCTTAAATTATGGAAGCGAAAAGCTGAAAACCAATTTTGATATCACGCAATCCCAAGATAAAAGTTACGATACCTTTTTGGACACAAAAATGCAAAACCAATCCATTTTAGATTTGGATTCTGAAGAACTTCGTGATAGAAAAGGAATCAATATCGCCTTGGGACTTGAATATCGCCTAACTGAAAATCAAACCCTTAATTTCAGTGGTAGAAGTGTCATCAATCAAAACGATAGTGATTTGAACAGTCGAAATGACATTTTCGATATCAACCCAACGGCATTGAATTCGATTCTGATTTCCAAATCCGTTATCGATGAACCATCGAGAAACCTTGCCTTTAACCTCAACCATCAGTGGGAATTGACCGAAACGAGCAGTTTAAATACCGCCTTGAGCTTCGGAACGTTTTCAAATGAAAAGAACACTTATCAGCCCAACACCTATTTAGAACCAGATGGAACAACGATTATTTCGGTTGACAACAATGAGTTTGATGGAAATACAGATATCAATCTATGGTCTGCCAAAACCGATTTTGAAAAATCATGGGAGAACACCACGTTCTCAACAGGCATCAAATATTCGCGTATTTCCACTGAAAACGGTTTTCGGTTTTTCGATTATGTTGACCAAACACCTGTTTTAGATCTTGCGCAAAGCAATGATTTTAATTACACCGAAAATGTGGCTGCCATCTACGCCATTGTCAATTTGAAGTTAACCGAATCCCTAAAACTCGATGCAGGTTTGAGAATAGAAAATACCGATTCGCGAGGGCAATTATTAAGTGATGTCGATATCGACAATAAGGATGTTCCGAGAAACTACACCGATTTTTTTCCAAATGTTGGACTCTCATTCGACAATCAGAACAATCATGCTTGGGCATTGAGTATTGGAAGACGTATCACGCGACCTAATTATCAAGATTTGAATCCTTTTGAAAGGCCCATAAGTCCATTGACAATCTGGAAAGGAAATCCTTTTTTGAAACCCAATTATATAATGAACTACCAGATGTCATATTCCTACAAACAAAAACTTATTATCACAAATACCTACAGTGTCACCGACGGGTTTTTTGCAAGCATTTTTGAGATTATAGGCGAAAATGGTAATCAGATTATTCCGAGAAATATGGATAAAGCTACTAATTATGGAATATCGATCAGCTATCCGTTTGAGGTATCGAAGCAATGGGATTTTGTCCTTTTTGCCAATGGAGGACGCAAAACATTCAAAGGAAACCTCGAAGGAACTGTCATAGATATCGAAGCGACAACATACGATTTTAGAATACAGAACAACATCAAATTGCCTTGGGACATTTTAATGGATTTAACCTACTTTTTTCAAAGTGATTGGATTTGGAGAGGCTCAATCAAGGTAAGAGGAAATCATGATTTGGGATTCGGGCTTCGAAAAGATTTCTTCAAAAAACAATTACAAGTAAGGGTCACAGGAGCCGATATTATAAAAACTACTAACAATTATTTTTATGAAGGCAACTATGGTGGTATAGACATCAAAGGTGTAAGGTCATTCGACACCCAACGTTTTGGACTTGGAGTAACCTACAAATTTGGAAACACACAGGCAAAAAACAAAATTAAAACTAAAAGCGCACTTGATGATGAGCTGGACAGAATTGGCAATTAATCTCAATACAATGTAAACATACTATATGAAAACAAAACTATGCTTCATCAGCCTATTCGCAACACTCCAATTAGGTGCGCAAACGTATCAAAACATCCACCACAAAGCAATTTTGGTCGATACACATAACGATTCCCTTATGCAAACCATGGAAAAGGATTTTGTTTTCGACACCGATTTAAAAGGCAAAACCCATAGCGACCTCAACCGAATGAAAGAAGGCGGTGTGGATGTGCAGTTTTTTTCTGTCTTTAGTGATGGCGAAAAAGAAAATCCTTATGAATTTGCCAACCGACAAATAGACAGTTTGGATGCCGCTATCAATAGAAATCCAGACAAAATAGTTAAGGTTGCCAATTCAAAAGAACTTCAAAAAGCCTTGCAAAAAAACAAAATTGCAGCCTTAATCGGCTTGGAAGGTGGCCATCAATTTGAGGGAGATTTGGGTAAGATGGAAGCGCTTTATACTCGTGGCGTGCGTTACATCACGCTCACCTGGAACAATTCCACCCCTTGGGCAACAAGTGCAGCCGATGAAACCAATCCAGATGGAACGAAGAATTCAGAAGGTAAAATTGGGTTGACAGATTTTGGAAAGCAGGTCGTCCAGAAAATGAATAGTTTAGGCATCATGGTAGATATCTCTCACGTTGGTGAGCAAACGTTTTATGATGTCATCGCCACAACCACAAAACCTGTGATTGCTTCACATAGTTCGGTGTATGCCATCTGTCCGCATCGCCGCAATCTAAAAGATGACCAAATTAAAGCCATCGCTAAAAATGGTGGTGTCATTCAAATAAATTTTAATTCAGGCTTTATTGACCCGACCGTAGAACCTAGAGAAATGGCATTTATTGAAAAACACAAAACTGAAATTGATACCCTTGTAAAAACCGGAATGTTAATATACCATGCTGAAGAAGCGATGTACAGAAAATATACTGACGAATCTTATGAACTTCGTGCACCTTTTGATTTCGTAATTCAACATATAGAATATGTCATCAATTTGGTTGGCGTAGATTATGTTGGTATTGGTTCAGATTTTGACGGTATCTATCAGCCTCCAAAACAGTTGGACGATGTAACCACGTATCCGTTGATTACAAAAGCGCTTGTAAAAAAAGGCTATAGCGAAAAAGATATTGATAAAATTCTCGGTGGAAATATTTTGAGAGTTCTAAAGGCAAATGAATAGTTACATACAATTGAACCTTGATTAAATTGTTCCGCAACCTCCGCAAAAACCTTCTCGCAAGGAAAAACATCAAGATACTTCAAATACGCCATCGGCGAAATCATTCTTGTGGTTATTGGGATTTTGATTGCTCTGAATATCCATAACTGAAATGAAGAACGTAAAGACCAAAATAAACGCTTCGATAATAATTTCAGCTAGTTCGGATATTTATATAGCCCCTTTGTCCTAACCCGTTAGTTTACCAATTATTATTTGTTTAGATTTACTCACTCCCCAAAACGACTGATAATCAATCACCTACATCTTACCAACTAAATTAAACTAGAATTGGTATCTGCATAGCGATTCTAGTTTAAAATTAAGTACTATGTGATAATTGCAACAACTTGAAGAGATTTGACCAATCACTTTAAAAAAATGTAGGTCAGACGAAATGATCATGTAGGACAGCTAACCAAAACCAACCAAATGCAATCAATTAAAAATAAATTAAAACTAGGTCGCAGTTTAACTGACAATCCGTTCACTAGGTATGTCACTTTTTCGGCACTCTATATTGCACAAGGCATTCCCGAGGGCATCACGTATTTTGCGATTCCTGCGTGGTTGGCAATGAATGG
>JAGXIE010000196.1 GCA_024635765.1 Flavobacteriaceae bacterium
CTAGCGCCTATGAGCCAGGGAGTGGCACCACTATCATGGCCTATGCTGGGACTTGTGCCCCGCAAAACGTTGCAAATAGTAGCCAGGATTATTTCCATCGACGATCCATTGTAGAAATTTGGAACAATATCAGTGCTGGTCCGGCTAGTGCATGTCCCACCACAACCTCGACTGGTAATGCGGCACCAACAGCAGAGGCTGGCAGCTCCTATTTAATTCCACTTCTAACACCGTACAAATTGACAGGGTCTTCTACTGATGCTAACGGCACTGCATCCCATACATATACATGGGAGCAATATGATTTGGGTCCTGCTGGCGTGCCAACGACTACAACGACTACAGGACCTATGGTTCGTTCTTTTAAAGGCACGACCAATCCTGTTAGGTATATACCAAGATTGCAAGATGTATTGGTAAATGGAGGGACCTCAACTACATGGGAAGTTTTAGCTGGTGTTGCGAGAGTTCATAATTTTGAATTAACGGTTAGAGACAATACTGCCAACGGTGGGCAAACAGCAAGTGATAATATGACTGTGACGACTGTAGCAGGTACTGGGCCTTTTACGGTAACGTCCCAAAATAGCAATGTCACATGGCAGGCGGGCTCAACTCAAACAGTAACGTGGAACGTTTCTAGTACTAATCTTGCTCCAATTAATGCCGAGAATGTAAATATTCGTTTATCAACTAATGGAGGATCAACTTTTCCAATTGTTTTGGCTTCTGGTGTTCCCAATAACGGAGCCCATAACATTACAGTTCCTAATAATGTCACGAATCAAGCGCGTATTATGGTTGAAGGAGCAGGTAACATATTCTACAATGTAAATAGTAGTAACTTTCAAATTGTCACCACTTATTTCTTTATGGATTTTGCAAGTACTAGTGCGACAGTGTGCCAACCTGACAATGCAGTATATAATTTTACTTATAACACCTTTGATGGATTTTCTGAAACTACAACCTTTTCTACGACAGGAGTGCCTGCGGGAGCAAATGTTGAATTTCTTCCCGGGACTGCCTCTGCTAATGGAACCCCTGTAACTATGACAATATCTAATACGATAGCTGTAACTCCAGGATCCTATGCAATAACTGTTGTCGGTACAGCGGCCTCCACGACTAAAACTACAAATTTGACTTTAAGTATATTTAGCACATCGTTGACGGCCTCCACACTAATTGCTCCAGCAAATGGTTCGACTGGAGTATCAATAACACCTACATTGACATGGAGTGCAAATCCCGCGGCACAAACTTACCTGGTACAAATTGCAACAGATGCTAATTTCACAAATATTATAAATTCAGCGACAGTAACTACACCTTCTTATGTTTTATCATTAGCGAGTAACACATTATATTATTGGAGAGTAACTTCGACTAATGCTTGTGCTACATCACCTGCTTCTTCGGTATTTAGTTTTACAACATTAACTGTAGAGTGCAATGCTTATCCCTCAGCTACCAATTTAGGTTTGGCAATACCTGATGGAACAGGAACCACTTCGCCAGTTAACGGTCCACCAATTACACATACAATCAACATAACTGATACAGGATCTATAGTAAGCATGACAGTAAATGTTGATGTTACTCATACCTATGTAAGTGATTTATTAGTGAGAATTACACATCCAGACGGTGTTACTAGTGCTAATTTATGGAGTGGTAATTGTGGGAATAATGATAATTTTGATATCACCTTCTCTGATACTGGCGGAGTTATTGTATGCGCTAGCCCTACAATTGGGACTTATTTGCCTGCAGAACCTTTAAGTGTTTTCAATGGTTTAGACCCTGCGGGAAATTGGGAAATTTTGATAGCTGATTTTTTCGCACAGGATACAGGCACTTTGAACGATTGGACACTCAATATATGTTACGAACCTACATTAAATGTTGAAGAGAATGAAATTTCGGAATTTTCAATCTTTCCAAATCCTAACAGTGGAGAATTCACAATTAAACTAAATTCTTTTTCAACCTCTAAAATAAAAGTTGAAGTTTACGATATTCAGGGAAGAGCAGTATTTAACAATAGCTATTTGAATAATTCTAACTTTAATCAAATCATTAATTTGAATAATGTACAAGCAGGGATGTACCTTGTTAAGGTTAGCGATGGTGAAAGACAGACAACTAAAAAGATTATTGTAAAATAATCTATTATTCAACAGTAAAAGAAAGGAAGCTATTTAAGCTTCCTTTCTTTTTTGACATTACGTAAGATGGATCGGACAACGATGGTCTCGATTTATTTGGAAAAATGCTGATATAATATAATTGGTGTATCATATTCAAAAGTCCAGAGGTATTATTATTTTTACTATTTTTGACCCTCTTTTGATAATTTTGGAACTACTATGCTGATTAGAATAATTACCATAAATGTTGAACATTCTATCCTTCTTATGATGATTGTTGCGTGTTGTGCAGTTGTGTCAGCACAGGAAAGAACTTGCGGAATGGAAGCATATATGCTAGAAAAGATGGAAGATCCTTTGTTTGCTGTAGAATATAAGGCAAATCAATTGAAGTTTAGAAAAGAGCTTAAAAAAGTAGTTCAAAATAAAGGAATTGCTCAAAGACTTAACCCAGTTGTGATTCCTGTTGCGGTCCATTTTCCAGAAGGCAGTGAGACTAATAGAGCATGTTTAGAGGCTTTCGCTCAAAATCAACTAGATATTTTAAACAGGGACTTTACTCAAACCAATGCCGATTTTTCGCAATGGGCATCTGCGAGTTCGTTTTATCCCGGTGTAGTCCCCGGTTTTACCAATATTTATTTTTGTCTAGCTACTTTAAATCATCCTACCAATACAGATGCGCAGCTGGTACAAGGTGGTCCTGCGGTAACTATCGGCTGGGATTTTGGGAATGGAAACGATGAAGATGCCAGATGGGCTGGATATATGAATTTTCTGGTTAAGAATATAGGTGCGAGTAATTTAGGCTATTCTCCCTTAGGGGGGAGTATTACAGCGGGTCAAGCAGTTGTTGTAAATACTAACGCATTTGCATCTGGGGCTGGATGCCCAGATTATACGCCACAGCCTACATACAATTTAGGTAGAACAACGACTCATGAGTTGGGTCATTTTTATAATTTAAAGCATACATTCAATAGTGATGGAAATGGTGTTTGTGGTGCAGTTGGAGATGGTATTACTGATACACCAGAAGTTGCCAATAGTTCATATGGTTGCCCTTCTGCCGGTAGTAGGAATGGTTGTATCTCGGGACAAAAAGCATTGACCATGAATTATATGGATTATGTGGATGACGCTTGCATGTATATGTATACTAAAGGACAAACAAATGTAGTTGAAGCCTATATTAATATGTTAGAGACACAGTTCAAACCGAATGTAACGCAATGCACGTTCGGTCCCGATTTTAGACTGACTGCAAATAGCGGCCCTTTAACAGTGTGTCCATCAGGCGGATCTGCTTCATTTAATTTTTCATTTGCAACTGTAGAAGGATTTAGCGAAAATACAGTTTTTTCCGCATCAGGCCAACCATTAGGTACAACCGTGTCTTTTAATCCTGTGTCTAGAAATACAACGGGACCTTTTACAATGACAGTAAACAATTTAGAAAGTGCTTCTCTTGGAGATTATACAATTACCGTTACCGGAACATCTACATCAATTACCAATACTAAAAATGTTTCACTGTTACTCAGAGATCTGCCATGTTCCTCTGTTGCGAATACAGAATATGCGACTGGGACTATGGGTGTTTCTTTCAATACTATTAACAATTTAAATTCGGGGAAACCTGCCGGTTATAGCGATTATTCAGCCCAATCTACCAACGTCAACAGAAACAGTAGTTACCCTCTTACAGTGAAAGTTAATACTGATGGGGACTATTTGACTAGAACCCTTGTTTGGATTGATTGGAATCAAAACTGTAGCTTTAATGATGAGGGTGAAGAGTATATTTTAGGTACTGCTCAAAATGTCACTAATGGCAATACAAGTGTTTCACCTTTTTCCATTACAGTTCCATTAACAGCAGCCCTTGGATCTACAAAAATGAGAGTTTCCACAAAATTTACAAATTTACCTACATCTTGCGAAAATGGAGCCGATGCTGAAGTAGAGGATTACACAATACTAGTGCAACCTCAATTTGGATTTGATGAATTTGGTGATGACAACTTCTTAATTTATCCGAATCCTAACAAAGGTCAATTTACTGTTAGTTTAAAATCTTCATCAAGTGAAATAATTATAGTAACAGTTTATGATATTAGGGGAAGAAAGATTTATGATAATATATTTGAATACACATCAGGCTTCAATCAAATTGTTAACCTTAATACGATACAATCGGGTATGTATCTTGTAAATGTAAGTAATGGCAAAAAACAAACAACTAAAAAGATTATTGTAGATTAATCATTATAAATTAAATTATATAAAAAAGAGAGGCGAAAAGCCTCTCTTTTTTTATGTCCCATTATACGTATTCATGGTTATATGTACGCCAGCAGTTCCGAATGATTTTATTAATTCTATCGATTTTGTCAAGCGTTCAGGCAGCTTCTGGTTTTCTTCCTCTGTCCATTCGCTTAATACGTAATCTACTTGGCGTCCCTTGCTAAACGCATCACTAATTCCAAATCTAAAGCGGTTATAGTTTGTGGTTTGAAGCTTGTCTTGAATATCTTTTAAACCGTTATGACCGCCATGGCTTCCTTTTGTTTTAAGGCGAATAGTTCCGAAAGGTAAATTTAGGTCGTCGGTAATAACCAGTAAATTATCATGAGGGATATTCTCTTTGTTCATCCAATAGATTAATGCTTTACCACTTAAGTTCATATAAGTGCTCGGTTTTAGTAAAATGAATTGGCGTCCCTTGAATTTATAAACAGCAATATCGCCCAATTTTTGAGTTTCAAAGGTTAGCCCTTCCTCTTTTGCTAAAAAATCAAGGATTTTAAAACCAATATTATGACGTGTATTCGCATACTCATCGCCAATATTTCCTAATCCAACTATTAAAAATTTCTTCATGGAATCTTCTTCAGCAATTATTGAAGTTTTGGAGGGTTTAAATAAATCAAATAAAAATTTAAACATTCATTTTTTTGTAAAAATAAAAAAAGCATCCTGAATTAACAGAATGCTTTTAAATATATCAGTCTGAAGAGAATTATTCTTGACCTTCAGTTTCTTTTTCTGCAGTTCCACCTTCGGCAGTTGCTTCTGCTCCTTCTTCACCAGCCTCTTCCGCTGCCGCCTCTGCTGCTGCTTCTGCTGCTGCCTCTTCCAATTCTTCTTCAAATTCAGCAACACTAGCTCTAGAACGTCTAACTTGACATACCACAGTGTTATCTGGATGTAAGAATTTATAATCAGGATTGAACAAAGAAGTAATGTATAATTTGCTTCCGATTTTTAAAGGTGTAATGTTTGCTTCAACAAAATCTGGTAAATTTGAAGGTAATGCTTTTACTTTCAGTTTACGTTGATTTCTACGAAGAACACCGCCGTTTAACACACCTTTAGAAGTCCCTATGATGTGTACAGGAATTTCCATAGTGATTTCTTTATCTTCAAATAACTGATAGAAATCGACGTGTAAGATTCTATCCGTTACAGGGTGAAACTGGATGTCTTGCATAACCGCATTAAAAGACGTTCCGTTTTCCATGGCAATCACAACTGTATGCGCATTAGGCGTATAAACCAGTTTAGAGAAGGCCAATTCAGGTGCAGAGAAATGCATTGGTTTGTCTCCTCCGTATAATACGCAAGGAACCTGACCAGCATTACGTAAGGCTTTTGTTTCTTTTTTGCCCACGCTTTCTCTTTGAGATCCATTGATTGTAATTGATTTCATTTGTAAAATTTATAGTTAATAATTATTATTCATCTTTATTGTTGTATTCAGTTCCACAGCCTACATTAAAAATTTAGAACTTATCGATTTGTTATGATGTACATTATGCATCACTTCCGCAAATAAATCGGCGCAACTGATTACTTTAATCTTGCTGCTTTTTTGTTTTAAAGGAATTGAATCTGTTACAATCAATTCTTGCAGTTTAGAATTTTCAATTCTTTCATAAGCGTTCCCTGATAAAATAGGATGCGTACAAATAGCTCTTACGCTCAATGCACCGCGCTCTATCATTAAATCAGCCGCTTTTGTCAATGTTCCAGCAGTATCAACCATGTCGTCTACAAGTACTACATTTTTTCCTGTGACATCACCAATCAATTCCATATGAGAAATGACATTAGCTTTTGCGCGTTGCTTATAACAAATAACAACATCACTTTCCAAAGCTTTTGAATAGGCATAAGCCCTTTTAGAGCCTCCCATATCTGGAGATGCGATGGTCAAATTTTCGAGATTTAAATTCTTCAAATACGGTAAAAAAACTGTTGAAGCAAATAAATGGTCGACCGGTTTTTCAAAGAACCCTTGAATTTGATCGGCGTGCAAATCCATGGTTATAATACGTGTTGCCCCTGCTGCTTCCAGCATTTTTGCAACCAATTTAGCTGCAATTGGCACTCTTGGCTTGTCTTTTCTGTCCTGTCTTGCCCACCCAAAATATGGTAAAACTGCTGTTATATGTCTTGCCGATGCACGTTTTGCAGCATCGATCATCAATAACATTTCCATTAAATTTTGAGGGCCAGGATGTGTTGAACCGATGATAAAAATTCGAGTACCTCTTATAGATTCTTCGTATGAAGGTTGAAATTCACCATCGCTGTAAGTGGATGTAATGACATTGCCTAAATGCGTGCCATAAATAGCTGCAATTTTTTTTGCAAGTTCTGTACTCTGTGAACAGGCAAAAATCTTGGCTTCTGTAGCTACATCTGGCATTTATAATGGGTTGTTTTATAACGAATTAATCCGTCTTCGGTTTAACAGGCTGCAAATTTAGGAATTTATTTGGACTGCTAAAGCAAAAAGCTGATATTTTTGATTGTTTGTAATAAATTATTTTATAGTTTTGCAGTCCATTATTTAGACAATAATGCTCAAGTGGCGGAATTGGTAGACCTGTCTGCCGACAGGCAGGCGCGCTTGGATATAGTTTTTAGGCTATGTTTCATATTTATGCCATATCGAGTTTGTCAAGAAATTACATTTATATTGGAATGAGTTCTAATTTGGATGATAGAATAGAAAGACATCAAAAAGGTAGGGAGAAAACGACAAGAGCTTATAGACCTTTCAAGCTAATTTATACAGAATCGCTTGAAACAAGGATAGAAGCAAGAAAAAGAGAGAAGTATTGGAAATCGGGAGTTGGCAAAGAACAACTTCGTTTGATTAGAGATAAAAAATAATTTATATTTACCGAATAATTGCTCAAGTGGCGGAATTGGTAGACGCGCTGGATTCAAAATCCAGTTCTTCGGAGTGCGGGTTCGATTCCCGCCTTGAGTACAAAAGGCTTCAACATAAATGTTGGAGTCCTTTTTATTTAAACTAGTTTGAAATTGTTTTTTCTTGAATAGAACTGGTCTTTTGCATTAGTACTTTTCTTAAAATTCCTCTCACATCCATAGTGTCTTTTTGAGAAATAAGGAATGGCTCCAATTCATGAGTATTTAAAACCTGCTCGGAAACATCCACAAATCCATAGCCTAAATATGTACCGTTTTTAATCAAAATAAAAGCCTCTTCCTGTGCATGGCGTCCTTTTTCTTTCAGAACGATATTTTGATTTGAATTCGTAATATATTCCATTGCCAATTGTACGCGTTCATTATAGGAAACTAGGGATTCTTCTCCTTTGCAGATACCCTTACAGTTGGTGATTTTATAATGGGAACAGATCCAGACACTTTCCTGTAAATGACAATATTTGGGACATAGTTCAAACTGTTCACAAAGCTGCTCTAAATATACCCTACAGTCACGAATACTATGGAAAATCTGTAAGGGGTTTGGAGTTGCTTTGAGTGTGTTAAATGCGAGATGAATAACACCGCCACGGTCTTCATAACTAAAAATAGCATACGGTTTTGGCGTTCGTTTTGCGGCCTGATTGTAGATGGGAAAATGGTGCTTAATTGCGGCATCCTCCATGAGTCGTGCAATCAAATCGCTTCCAGACAATTCAAAATCAATATCGGCCGTTTCCCTACACAAGTTCAGTTCTTTTTCTGATTTGTTATAGAAATGCCCTAACACTCGTTTTTTGAGGTTGATGGCTTTTCCAACATAAATGATTTTTCCTTTTTTATTCTTAAAATAGTAGATGCCTGGTGCATTAGGTATATTATGAAATACCTGACTTTCTAAATGGGGTGGCAGGACAGACTCTTTCGAAGTTTTCTTCATAAAGGAAGTAATCGCCAAGTTTGATTGCTCATGGGCCAGTATTTTTTCAAACAATGTTACTGTTGCTTCAGCATCACCTCTTGCACGGTGTCTGTCGACCAAATCGATATGGAGTGAATGGCATAGTTTTCCTAAACTATAGGAACGAAATCCCGGAAATAGTGTGCGAGATAATCGAACGGTACACAATTTACGTCGTGTAAAATTGATGTCAAGAGCCTTAAATTCATTTCGGATGACGTTATAATCAAAATTGACATTATGTGCTACAAAAATGGCGTTTTCAGTAATTGATAATACTTGTTCTGAAATTTCTGAAAAGGTTGGTGCATTAGCTACCATGGCGTTATCAATTCCAGTGAGCGCAGTAATATAATCTGGTATTAGTGCTTCCGGATTCACTAACGATGTGAATTCATCCACAACGTTTTTACCATCATATTTAAAAATGGAAATTTCTGTGATTTTATTACCACGTCCAGTGGTTTCCACATCAATAATGGTATATATAGGTTTGGTTTTTGCCATTTTAAGAATTCCCTCTGTTTTTTTTAATTTTATTTCCCTTTATTGAATCTTGTAAATATACCAACTACCAACTACCAACTACCAACTACTTCAAGCCATTTTTTGAACCGCTTCCAATTCTACTTTCAATTCTTGAAACATTGCCATGATACTGCTCATTTTCAATTCCTTTTCATCATATTCCTGAGTATTAATGCAACAGGTAAATTCCCAAAGCTCCAAGACGTTTTCAATAGGCACTTCATAGGGTTGATAGGCTTTATTGTCACTGCTTAATAATAACGATTGTTTCTCATTAACTAAATTATAGACACGTTTATAAACTAAACCATCTTCTTTGGTTAATATAATATAGGTTCTGCCGCTTTTGACATCCGAAAGATTTTCTACAAATTTTGCGACAATAAACGAACCATCTTTTACTGGTAACATCGAATCTCCTTTGATTGGAAAGGCACGATGTGTTCCTGTCGGAAGGAAAGGGAGCTTGATTTTTTGGAGCTGTTCAATATATTCAGGATCATCATAGCCTTCAAGATAACCTGCCGAAGCTTTTGCAGGAATAATCTCGATGAGGTCTTCATTATCTTCATTCACCGTTACCGGAAACAAGACGCGTTTGCTGCCAATGTCAATAAAAGAAGTGTCTTTTGCCAATCGCAAGTCATTTTTTACTAAAATATCAATCGGAATCTTAAAGTAGTCGGACAAATCTATCAATCTGTCAATAGGTGGTTCCGACCTACCTTCTTCATACGAGCCTACAATGGAACGCGACCAGCCCAATTCGTCTGCAAAACGCTCTTGTGACAGCTGTTTCAGTGACCTTAAATGTTTGATGTTAGCTTGAATGTTTTTCATTTTAGCATTATTTACTACAAATGTAAGCAACATTAACTACATATAGTAGCTAATTTTGAAAAATAATTTCATGTACCTCAATTGTCACACATATTACAGTTTACGTTATGGCACCATAAAGCCAGAGCAACTACTTGCTATTGCTTCAGAAAATGGTTTGCAGACTTTGGCGTTGACGGATGTTAATACGACGTCTGCTTGCTTGGATTTTGTGCGATTGTCTTCTAAATATAAGATTAAGCCTGTCTTGGGAATCGATTTTAGGAATGGCGCAAAACAGCAATTTATTCTCATTGCAAAAAACAATAACGGGTTTCAAAATATCAACACCTATCTGTCTACATTTTTACACAATCAGGAGTTGAAAATCCCAGAACTCGCACCAGAATTGGAGGATGTATTTGTGATTTATCCGTACATCCACAAAAAGTCATATCAACTTAAAGAAAATGAATTTTTAGGTATCAAACCACAGGATTTAAATCAGCTTAAATTCTCGAAATGGAATGCATTGCGAAGTAAATTGGTCGTCCTGCAAACTGTATCGTTTCAGAATAAAAAGGATTTCAATACACATCGATTGTTGCGTGCCATTGATAATAATACCTTGTTGAGTAAGCTTCCAAAAAGTGAACAAGGTGAAGAAACAGATAGGATGTTGCCGTATCAGGAATTGTGCGAAACCTACGATGAATTCCCGGAATTGATACAAAATACGACCTCCATTTTGAATGAGTGTCAAATTGATTTTGACTTTACACAGGAAACGCCCAATAATCAACATTCTTATACCAATAACGAGGAATTGGATTTTAGGTTGCTTAAAAAACTGACTTATAGCGGACTTCATTATCGCTACAAAAAACCTGGTGAACGCATTTTTACACGCATAGAAAAAGAGCTGTCCATCATTGAGCAAAAAGGATTTGTCTCTTACTTTTTGATTAATTGGAAGATTCTCAAATATGCACGGAGCAAGAACTATTTTTATGTCGGTCGTGGCAGTGGTGCCAATAGTATAGTGGCGTATTTACTTCGCATCACAGATGTAGACCCTGTAGAGCTCGACTTATATTTTGAGCGTTTTATCAACGTGTTTCGCCAGAATCCACCAGATTTTGACCTTGATTTCTCATGGCGAGACCGGGATGATATTACGGACTTCATCTTTAAAACCTTTAAGAATACGGCTTTGATTACGGTGTACAACACCTTCAAATTTAGAGCATCTGTTCGCGAGTTGGGAAAGGTTTTCGGTTTGCCAAAAGCAGAGATGGATATGCTCACACGCGGCAAATACCAAATTTCCCAACTCGATAAGCTTTCGCAATTGGTCATCAAGTACAGCACATACATTCAAGGCTTTCCTAATTATTTGGGCATTCACGCAGGAGGCATCTTGATTTCTGAAAAACCGATTCACTATTATGGAGCGACTTTTATGCCTCCAAAAGGCTATACGACCACACAGTTTGATATGGTCGTAGCGGAAGATATTGGCTTGTATAAATTCGATATTTTGAGCCAACGCGGACTCGGGAAAATCAAGGAAGCTGTGGAGATTGTCGCCTATAACCATCCCAAGAAACCACCTATTGATATTCATGATATCAAGCGTTTTAAGCAAGATGTACGCATCAAATCCTTGTTGAGAAATGCCAAGGCGATTGGTTGTTTTTATGTCGAATCACCTGCCATGCGCATGTTGATGCGAAAATTGCAAGTGGATAATTATCTGGGTTTGGTCGCTGCAAGTTCGGTCATTCGTCCAGGTGTTGCTAAAAGTGGGATGATGCGTGAGTATATTTTGCGCTATCGTTATCCC
>JAGXIE010000039.1 GCA_024635765.1 Flavobacteriaceae bacterium
ACTGGTTTTATGATTGCCATTTTTAAGTTTCAAAATTAAAGTTTCTGTCATTTAAAATACGACAATAAATCTGATTTTTTAGAAGCCGAAACCATAATCTGTTTTCCATTGCTCAACACAACACTTCCTCCCTTTCCTTTGACATATTTTACCACTTCATTAACATTCACTAAATAAGATTTATGAACCCTGGCAAAACTGGAATCATTCAGGGCATCCTCAAAATACTTTAAGGTTTTGCTCACCAATTTTTTCTTATTGGTATTTAAATAAATTTCAGTGTAATTGTCATCAGCCTTACAATATAGTATGTCAGAGGTATTGATAATTTCAAATCCATCTAGTTGCGGAATCGTTATCTTACCATTGATAGTGGTCGTTTTTGGAACTAATACTTGGTCCTGCAATGCATCTTCCTTAATTTTAATCTCTGCGACGTAGTCCACAGCTTTAATAAGTTCATCAATGGAAATTGGTTTCATTAAATAATAGGAAGCATGTGAGTTTAAAGCATCAATTGCATAGTGATTATACGCGGTTACAAAAACTGTTTCAAAATCAACATCTCCTACTTTATCCAGTAAGTCGAAAGCATTGCCATGAGGCATTTCAACATCAAGAAAAACCAAGTCTAATTCGTTATTGCGAATTAAGACCAAAGCTTCTTCAATGTTAGAAGCTTCTCCCAAAACTTTTACATTGGGACAGTATTTATTGAGATAATTTCTCAAAATTTCCCTACTGATTTCTTCGTCCTCGACGATGATGGAGTTTAGTTTCATTTAATCTTTTTTAATGGTTACTACTACGCTTGTTCCTACATCCTCAGTATCTTGAAAATCATCCACAAACACATCAACTTTATCTTTATACATCTCGTTTAGTATAGCAACACGCTTTTTTATGTTACCCATGCCTTTAGAATTTTGTTTCTTTTGGTGGTCTGTTTTCAACTTTTTGGATTTATCTCTGCCGATGCCGTCATCAGTAATCGTAATCCTGATTTCGTTGTCACTCTTTTTAGTGATATTAATGTCCAAATGACCTTTTTCCGCCTTATATCGCAAGCCATGCCAAACAGCATTTTCGATATAAGGCTGCAATAACATTGGCGGAATCTGGAATTCATCAACATTGACATTTTCGTCCACGTTTATCGTATAATCAAATTTGTCCTTAAATCGGAAATGCTCCAACTTTGTATACAATTCCAAAAGTTCGATTTCCTTTTTCAACGGAATAAAATCTTCATCACTATTTTCCAAAACCGAACGCATTAATTGTGAGAAATCAGACAGGTATTTATTGGCAGTTCTTTCATCATTAGAAGCAATAAAACTATTGACCGAGTTGAGTGCATTAAAAATAAAATGAGGATTCATTTGACTTCTCAAAGACTTCAATGCCAGTAGATTATTAGCAAATTTTTGTTGCTTTATCGATTTGTACATAAAATACGCTGTAAACAGAAGTAAAACCAATCCACCAATCAGAGAATAGATAATCAGCTCCTGACGTTTATTGCGCTCCGATGTCAACTGGTATTTGCTTTGAGATAATTCACGGTCTGTTTCCAAACTTGTTATACGGTTTTGCTTTGTAGCGATATCTCTACTAAAACGTGCTGCTTGAGAAATTTCCTGTTCTTTTTTTACATAAAGCTCGTCTACAATTTCGGTATATTCTCTATATTTTGATAAGGCTTTCTCGTACTCTCCAGCATCTTCATATATATCAGATATCTTTTTAGTTGCATCTTTTTTAACTATTAAGTCTTCTTTTTTATCTGCTTCTATTATGCTTTTTTCAAGATAATTTATGGCGTTTGTATAATCACCTTTAAGATAATAAGCGCTACCGATTTTATAATTTTGTTTTTGTGACGTTAGTGGGCTTTCATTTGTGATTGTAGAATCCATTTCAATGTCTTCAACACCTTTTAGGACTTCTTTTCGCAATTGTATTTCGGTTTCATATCCTCTATTACTATTTTGAAAATCCGCAACAGTAACTTTCTCTTCAATCGCTCGTTTTTTATTTTCCTTTGATGCCAAGTTTAGTGAATTGTCAAAGTAATTTTGAGCCTTTTCAACCTTTCCTGAAGCATTATAAGCCTGTGCAATTTTAGAATTGAGGTCAGTTATTTTTGGTTTGATTAAATGTTTTTGTGCTACTTCAAGGGCTTGTTTATAAGAAGTAATTGAGTTATCATATTTTTTTATTGAACTATAAGTATCTCCTAACCCTTCATATAAAATGGTCAGCTGATATTTGGAAAGCTCCGCTTTTTTGATGCCATTATAAGTATCAATACTTTCCTGATAGTTCTTATTGTGCTCATAGGCTTTTGCTAATTTTAGACGAACGTCGTTAGTCGCATTATTTTGAATACTGATGCGATAATTGGAAACGGCCAAATCATATTGCTTCCATTGCATATAAACATCCGCAAGCAGTTCGTAAGCTTGTGCATTCTCGCTGATTGAGTTGCTTTGCGACAGGGCTTCCGTCATAAATTGAATACTTTTTTGGGCATCCTTTTTCAAATAAAAAGCTGCCGAATCAATCATCGCATTGAACGCTTTGACATCTTTTTTAAATTTAGAATTAATCGGATTCTGTTGAACTGCGGGCTTAACTTCCACTGTAATGCGTTCATCATCTTTGATTGTGTAATAAACGGTTTCAAAATCCTTATGCCGTATGGTAAGTTCATCACCTTTTTTGACTTGTATATTGAAAGTTCCATTTAAACTTGTCATAGTGTAAGCCCCACCGTTCACTTCGATATTTACTTTCGCAATTGGCTTATAAGTATCACTTTCTCGTACCGATCCTCTCACGGTAAATGTTGGCTCTAGTACTTTCTTTGCTTCCTGCTGTGCCATCACAATCTGTAATGGCAAAAAGAGCCACAAGAGAAGACCATATTTAAAACTGAATTGCATGTTTTAGTTTCAATGAAATCAAACTTACACGTTTTAATTGAGTAATTAAAATGAAAAAAGCATTGAATTAGTTCGCTTTCATCAAAAAAAGCAGACTTCGCTCATTTGTTGTTTGGCTTCACTCATTCAATTCACCGACTCGCTCATTGTGGCTTTTTATTAAAAAAAGTTGAGTTTAGATTTACTCACTTAATCAAAAACACATTCTGAATGAAAAAATCAATTTTAGTACTAGTCCTCCATTTTTTTATTTTCAACTCATCTTATGCCCAACATAAGGGCAATTATAATGATGAAGACTTCAAAATATCAAGACAAAATATTGCGTTAAGTGGCAATGCCAACATTTACAATCCAGCAGTCCAGCAACAAATAAATAAAATCCTAAATCCATCAAGTGATGTAATCATCGACGTCAAAGCCCTTCAAAACGTGAAGGCTGTGACTTATACCGCCGTTTTCAATTTATCGCAAATTGGAACCACAGCAGAAGAAACAAATAGCCTAATCAATAAACGAATTGAAGGAGTGAGAAATAGATTAAAGTCTGAAGGTGTTCTCGAAAAGGACATTATAATTGACGTGATTTCGTTTGTCCCTAATTATGAAATTGAAGTCCAGAAAAAACTATTCAGTAAAACTTATACAGAGGTCCCTAATGGATTTGAATTACAACAAAATATCCATATTCAATTTAAAAACACAAATCAATTTGAAGACATCTTAACAGCTTGCGCATCAAACGAAATTTACAATCTCGTAAAGGTTGACTATTTCATTGAAAATATCGCCCAAGTTTATAAAAATCTTCAATCAGAACTTTTGAAATTGATTGAAGAAAAAAAGGCCTATTACAAAGCTTTGGGTTTCGATCTTGAAGACTATGACGTATTTGTCGCAGATGATAAATACTGCTATTTCCCAAAAGATTTCTACCGTAGCTATCAAGCATTCAACAGCGTGTCCTTTGAGGCCATTAAAACAAACAAGGGCGTCACGACGGCTAAAAAGCAAACCTCATATTATTATGAACCTCTTTCCTATCAAAACTATGACTTGGTAATCAATCCAGCCATATTAGAACCAGTTATACAAATAGGGATGAACATCAAATTACAGTACAATCCAAAACCAAAAGAAGTGGTTGCTAAACCAATTACAAAAACCGAATTGGTCCATAAATATTACGTGGTCTCTCCTAATGGAACTATTGATGTAAAAGAATTAAACACTAATAAATAAAATAGTATGCAAACAATCTTAAAAACAACAGTCATGAGTTTATGCGTCTTCGGATTAATTTCCTGCAACGCTAACAACAAAAAGAACCCAGAAACCGATTTGTCCATTGCTAAAAGCAGTAAGCATTATCAAAGTAAGCAATTTATAAAAGTCGCCTTATTACTCGACACTAGCAACAGTATGGATGGTCTAATAGATCAGGCCAAAGCGCAACTTTGGGAAATTGTCAACGAATTGTCATATGCCAAATGTGACCATACTAAACCCAACCTCCTAATCGCGCTCTATGAATATGGAAACGACAGATTAAATAGCGAGGAAGGCTACATTCGTCAAGTATTGGCATTCAGCAATGACCTAGATGAAATCTCAAAACAATTATTCTCATTGACAACCAATGGTGGCGAAGAATATTGTGGAAACGTTATTCAAACTTCCATGAACCAATTAAATTGGGGTACCAATGGCGATGACTTAAAACTCATATTCATCGCGGGCAACGAGCCATTTACACAGGGTAAAATCAGTTATAAAGATGCCGCAAAACTTGCACGCAACAAAAATATAACCGTTAACACAATTTTTTGTGGCGATTATGATCAAGGCATTTCAAGCTATTGGAAAGACGGAGCCGAATTAACCCATGGCAACTTTATGGCCATCAAACACAACCACGCAACAACGTATATCTCATCCCCTTATGATGACCAAATCCTTATACTCAATCAAAAATTAAACAACACCTATGTTGCTTATGGTAGTACAGGTGCACTAAAAATGGCAATGCAATCTGAACAGGATATCAACGCGAAGGGCTATAGTGAAGCGAATGCCGTTAGCAGAACCATAAGCAAGAGCTCCCATCTTTATAAAAACGATACATGGGATTTGGTCGATACCGAAAAATCAAAATCATTTAAGTATGAGGATTTAAAGGACACCGATTTACCTGCAGAATTAAAAGGAAAATCTAAAGATGAAATAAAGGTTTATGTTGCTAAAAAGAGCATAGAGCGACTAGAAATCCAAGAAAAAATTCAGCAATTGAATGAAAAGCGTCGCCTTTACATTATGAATCAACAAAAAAAAGATAGCAGTAGTTTAGAGAGTGCCATGATCAATGCTATCAAAACACAGGCAAAAAATAAAAACTATACATGGCAATAGTATTTGGGCGTTACCCTTTGTTGAAGAAAAAGCAACAAAGGGTCGCGCTTTCCTCTATATCTTTTATGGTGAAAAACCATAAAAGGATGCCGCTATAATCGCTAATGCATCCAATTCAAAATTTAAATCTGAACCTGAATTTTATAATCATTAGCAAATTCATACAAAAAAGCCTC